>NZ_JBNIEX010000011.1:0-81790 GCF_051842325.1 Idiomarina sp. ST10R2A5
AAGCGTTTATTTCCAGTTTCAACTGTAAATATTTGTAACATGTGTTAACGGTGTGCTTAGGGTTTTCCTGGTGTGTTCTTTAATTCTGGAGGAGCATACTTCTATTGCCATCATCCTTTTGATGAACCTAGTGTACTGACGATATGTGTGGAGAACGCACCCTGATTCTTACGCTTCATGGGGAGTAGGAAGTTGGTGGGTACTAACTTTACCCGAAGCGTCCAAGAACAAAAATAAGTGCCAGAGCGGCAGCAACACAAACGATAGCGATAAAGCCGTACTTATAAATACGCTGGTCTTTAATTTTAGTGGTCATGATTTTTCTCTATGTTGATAGCTTGCGCATTGCCCATAAACCAATGATTGGTCCGGGCAGCAAAAGCCAGGTAACCCACTCGTTATGTATAGACCACAAATTACTGGTTAGCCATATAGCCGGTAGTGTTAATGAAAACCCAATAGCATTCATTATGGCCAGTGCAGAACCAACATTTTCTTTGGGTGCAAAATGAGCGGCCAGCGCTGAAAATTGCGGAGAGTCAGCAATAACCGTAAGACCCCAAAACAGCAATAAAGCGAAAAGTATCCAGGCGGGAAGTTGTGTCATTAAAGGGTACAGCAAACAAATGCTGCCGGAGCTGAATAATGCCAGTCTGGCAACGGTTAGCCCTGCCAGGCGTTTGGTCAGTAAGCCGCCGCCAATACAGCCCAGGCTGCCAATAGCAATAATGAAAAAGGCCAGCCAGGGTACTGTGGTTAAAGGAAGGTTAAGGGCGGTTAGAGGTTGCAACACTAGCAACGGTGTTAACATCCAGAACGCGTATAACTCCCAGCAGTGACCAAAGTAACCGACAGCAACGGCTCTGAATTTGGGGCGTGTTAATGCGCGTAAGCCAGAGCGCAACGTATGAGCTGACGCGGTAGCCGGCAGATGAGGACCGCTGCCAAGCCATCCTACTAACAGGCCACCAAGCAATGCCAGTAGCGAAGATACCAGTAGCGGGATCTGCCAGGAAAAGTCCAGGGTTATGCCACGCATGAGGTGGGGCAAAGCCGTACCCAGAGTCAGCATGGCTAGTAGCCAGGCAAGTGCGCTGCCTGCATAGCGGGGCACCCAGGATATCACCAGTTTCATTCCCATTGGGTAAATTCCGGCTAAACAAAGCCCGGTTAAAAAGCGCAGCAACCAGGCGATGCTGGCAATATCAACGGTAAGGATAAACAGTGCATTAACAGCTGCACCAACCATGCTTGAGAACAGGAAAATCTGGCTGGCCCGGTAGCGATCCGCCAGCCCGGTTAGTGCCAGTGTCAGAGTGCCGATAATAAAACCCAGCTGCACGGCCAGAGTTAGAGCGCCTAAGTCTGACTCAGTGAGTTGCTGTTCTGCCGACAAGGGAAGCCAGACACCGTTAATGCTGAACCACAAGGACGTGCCCAGTAACTGAGAGAGAATAATTAAGGACAAGGCGAGTTTCTGGTGCAGTTTGGTATTGCTTAACATGGTGCCGTTAATTGCATCTTATAGAGGGCTATTTTTTATAGTCCTTACATTACCTTAGTTAACGAACTAACGCGACGTTAGGTTTTCTTCTGTGATAATTTACGTTGAAAACCCATTGTTAAGACAAAGAGCGATGTTAAAGAAAGCTGAAATTAACGAGTTAAAAGTGGCGTTGACCTGGCCTGAAAATGCTGCAGAGTTCCGGCTATGGTTTGGCGATAAAGTTCGGTATAGCAGCCCTGCGGACGCTATCTGGCAACAAATTAAAGGCAATGAACGCGGCACTTTTGCGTTTTATCAGAATGAAGAGCTGATTGGTTTTGCTCAGGCTTATGAAAAAGTCGAGAACGGTATTCACATAGCCTGCCTTATTGTTAACCCGAAAGTGAGAGGCAAAGGGCTGGGTCGGTTATTTGTAAAAGCATTAATGGAAAATGCCTGGGCGCAGGAGCAAGTCAGGTTTATTACATTGAATGTATACCCTGAAAATACACCGGCACGGTCACTTTATAAAGACCTGGGGTTTCACGAGGTAGGTGAGAATAATGGTATGGTCTCTATGCAATTGGAGAGAGACTAATTAAAAAGGCTTTGCTCTGTATTTAAGATAAACTAGCCGTTATTGGTTACCATTAACCCCATGCATACGGACTTCCCATGAAAGAAAATGAGTTGCATCGACGTCGTCTAATTTCGGCGAAACAGTCTGAAGAATCTATTGCCAAAATAGAAGGGCAAGGCTCGTATAAGCTGGCATTTGCTGACCCTGATTTTTTACTGCAGGACGACTTGCGCGCGGTACGCCTGCAACTGGAGTATTTAAAGCCTCAGTTAACGCTCGAAAAGCATCAGATAGACGCAACCATTGTTGTGTTTGGCAGCGCCCGTTTTTTATCGCCTGAGCAGGCGCAGCATGATGCCCGTATGGCTGAGCAAGCGTTAGCAGAAGAGCCAGATAATGACAGCTTAAAAGGTAACTTAAAGCGCGCCCAGCGGGCATTAAAAAATAGTGCTTACTATCAGCAGGCAATGGACTTTTCACGTATTGCGACTGAACACAACCTTAAGCACGATGAAGAAAACCTGATGATTGTCAGTGGTGGTGGCCCCGGCATCATGGAAGCTGCGAACCGAGGTGCGATGGAAGCCGGAGGAGAAAGTATTGGTCTGAATATTGTACTGCCTCACGAGCAACGCCCAAACCCATATATAACACCCGAATACTGCTTCCAGTTTCACTATTTTGCCATTCGAAAAATGCACTTTCTACAGCGAGCTAGAGCGTTGGTTGCTTTTCCCGGCGGCTTTGGAACACTGGACGAGTTATTCGAAACCTTAACTTTGGTACAAACCAAAAAGTCTGAGCCAGTGCCTATTGTTTTGGTGGGATCTGAATTTTGGCGTCGTGCAGTCGATTTCGATTTGCTGGTAGAAGAAGGCACTATTGCAGAATACGACTTAGACTTGTTCCAGATTGTGGATAGTGCGGAAGAAGCATGGCAGGCAATTTGCCATTGTTATGACTTAAAAAATGGGAGCAAAGGTTAATTTGCTCCCATTCAGAATTAAACCATCGGCTTCGTGCTTTTACCGCTTTCGCCAGTTCTGCGCCACAAGCTGGTAATGCGAGCAGAGCGAACAATAAGCCAGGTCATGGCAAATAACCCAACACCTAACCCTAACGCTAACCAGCGGTTATAAATAGTGGCTGAATAAACTCCGCCATTACCAACCGGAACAACTTCAGGTGGCATTAACGGAAGGCCGTGTCGTTCAGCCATGGTTTTGATACCAATGAAGTGAATGCCGGGAATGTCTTCCTGCAGGAAGTAACCCATTACGGTATCTACTGCAAAAGCTCGTGGTGGCGCATCTTTTTGCAGGCCGGACTTGAACATGTCATCAATACCCGGAGGACCGACAATGGTTGCGCCTCCCCCCACGTTGACGAACGCTTTGTATTGGCGGTCGGCTGAATACTCTCGAAATATCGCAATACGATCAGCAACTGCTTCCTGGTAGTTCGCGGGCTCAATTAAGTTAATATCTGCGTTTTCAATACTGTTGCGTATTGAACGGATCCCCTCTTCAGGTATCCCAATGCCACGGTCTTCAATACCGCCGATAGACGCATAAACAGGCTTTAAAGAGAGCACACCGGCTTCTCTAAGCTCGCGCTCCATATCAAGCCACAAGAAGTTAGGAACGTTGGCACCCCATTGCGACGATGATGCGGATGCAATGATAACCGCTTCGGCTCCGATAGCTTCAATGGCTGAATAAACAGCGAGGTTTAATGCGGGGAAGGAACCCGATACGGTGACTGCAACTAAATCCCCTTCTTTCACACCGGCATCGGCCATTAATTTAACTGCAACGGCAGCCCAGTTAGGGTTCACTGTTGTTTGTTTCGATTCACGGCCACCATGGTTGGTCGTTACAATGCTATTTTCTAAACCAACGAATCCTGAGCGTTGGGGATCAAACTCAGGGTTAATTGGTGCTAATTGAGCGCGCAGTGGTTTCAGTACCTGCATGCCTTCACGCATTATCTTCGATGCGTTAACCATAGTAGCGTAGTTGTCGTCAACAATAGGATCACGCTGCTTCACGTTTTCCGCCGCCACCATCACAATAACGGATAATACGATAAGAAAAATTAATCCCCAGGTTGGTACGCCCGAAGAACGCCAATAAATCTTTGTAAAACTACTCATGATTCGTCCTCCTGTTACCAGCCGGGCATCTGAAATGCTTGGCTTGCTTCGTACATTTGTAGTGATTCCGGCATAATCACAATCAGTGCTAGCCTGACCAGCACAGCTGTTACTGCCAGCCCGCACAGGGTTTGAAGTACGCCCTGCCGGTCAAACCAAATGGCGATAAGTCCGGGAATAATGTAGCCGATAATGCTGCTTTCCATAATGGACATCATAAAACTGGACTCAAGTGTTGCGATTTGAGCCTGAGCGTCGCCCCCCCCGCCGATCATTTGCAGGTCGACCCAGTTAACCAGGTTACCAAGAAATAAGTCCATTAAGCCGGCAATTAAATAGCCGGTAAGAATCATGATAATAGTCTGGCGACGACCATAGATAATGGCGAAGCTGGCAATAATTCGGACAATCAAATAAGTGATAAGAGCGGCGATAAGCGTAATGGCCAGGCTTAAAGGATCGGTCAACTGCAGTGCGACATACCCAGGTACAACCAAACCGCCAGCGGCAAGGCCTAAAGTTTGAGTGAGTAATAAGGTAAAAAATAAGCCGACCCCAATGGCAACGGCCAGAATGTTTAATGCAATCATAGATCTTCCTCCTTGATTGCCCTGTTCTGGAAGAAGCGAGCGACTTCTTCGCCACCGCCGTGAATATTGCACATTCCAACAACTAATGCGCTGCTGCCGGACTCTTCTAAAATTGTTTCGGTTATTTCGGTCATATGGGCATTTTCCATGACTAATAATTTTTCTGGGTCGAGGCCGTATTTCACCGCATTCCGGACGAAAATAAAGGTGCCTGAACCCATCAGTAGATATTTATCCGCTTCGCTCCACTTAACCGCATCTTCGGCCATTTGTTGAGAGCGGTGTGGGCGGTCCGCCCGGCAATTAATTAACACGATTTTGCGCCGGTCTTTACCATATTTTTCAAGCATGCTTTCCCAAATCCGACCGGTAGACTCAGGGTCGTTGGCTGCAAAGGCGTTGACGAAAACAATCTCTCGCTTGAAGTAATTAACATGAAGAACCTGCATAGCACCGGCTTCCGGCTCAAGGGCAACCATGCCGTCCAGAGCTTTCTCTCTGTCGACGCCCAGGTGTTCGCAGACATTGAGTGCCAGCGCAACATTCTCCGCGTGCTCTGCATAACGAAAGCGTTTCATAGTTTCTTCAGTAATAGCGTTGACTTCGTCCTCTGTTACGCCATGCAGCTCGCTTTTGCGGTCTTGGCACGAGTGCTTGAAAACATCAAGTAAGTCGCGTTCCGCAGTAAACAAGTTACCTTTAACTGGAGTACTACCAGCCAAAGCAAGTGCTACATCGTTTTCTCCCGGCCCCATCACATCTAAATGATCGGCTCGGGCATTGGTAATAACGCCTACTGTTGAACGTACCATCCGCAGTTCGCTTAAGGACTGGTACTGTGGTTGTAGAGCCATACATTCCATAACCACAATCTCGGGCTTTAACGCGGCCATTCTTTTAAGAGTGCGCATTTGTTCGATAATATTCGCGCCGCTAATGCGGTAAATAGGGAATTCTCGCCCCTCTGGGTCAGTAATGGCCGCGGCTGAGCCTGTTGTTTTTGCACAAATACGCTTCCCGCCGCTACGCAGCCCTGCAGCAATTAAACGGGTAACGCTGGTTTTACCGCGAGTGCCGTTAACATGAACCCGAACGGGGATTCTACGCACAAGCGCCCAGTGCCGCACAGCCTCGAAAACGCCGGCGATGACAAGAACAACCCATAGTGCAGCGACAATGGCGAGCATGCTGGGTATTTCCACGGGAACCCTCCTGAAGGAAATTGTTTAAAACGTGACTATAATTACAGATAGTCTACTAATGACGCTATTGTTTTTAGGGATCTTTACAAAAGGTTAGTACAAAATGCTTAAACAACGAAAAACAGAAATAAAGTGGGGCATTATCTTCACCATTGCAGGTTTGTTGTGGATGTTAATGGAAAGATTAGTCGGTCTGCATGACAACTATATTGCTTACCACGCAACCTACACCAACTTCTTTGCTCTCATTGCTATTGCTATTTACGTACTGGCACTGAGAGAAAAACGCGAAAAGGATCTAAATGGATCGATGACTTGGAAGCAGGGTTTTGTGAGCGGTTTGATAATTGCCGTTGTGGTGGCTATTTTGACGCCAATTAGCCAGTGGATCACCCATGTCATTATTTCGCCTGATTACTTTGAAAATGTGAGCAATTTTGCGGTAACTCAAGGCGAAATGAGTGCAGAACAAGCTGAGGTTTATTTTCAGCTTAGTAGTTATATTGTTCAGTCAATGATTTTTGCTTTAGTTATTGGGGCTATTACGGCGGCAATCGTCGCGGTGTTCATGAAAACACCGCAACCTGATGCTGATTAATGAGTTTCGAGAATTGGCCGGAGCACTTCCGGCCGGCCATCAATTTCCGTGAGAGTCTCTAACCCCAGTAATTCTGCCAGCATTGGGTAAATATGAATGTTTTCAAAACGCTCAATGCTTTGTCCCTTATTAAAGGCGTTGCCGGTGGCAACAAATAACCCATCCATATCGCGAGTGCCGTAATACCCGTGAGTACCTCCATCAGAGCGTTCCTCAGCTGGTCGGGTAGCAAAGCTGTTTGGTGCGTCGGTTGCAAGCACGATAGCCGGCACACGAGGGCTATTAACAAAGTGTCGCTGTGCAAGTGCGTTTTCTGTTTCTATATAAAATGGCTGTTCCGTTGTTTGTTTTAAACGTTGACGGAGCGACTCAATGTGTTGATCTGACGTATTTTCTTTGGCATAAATCAGCAAACGGGTTTGTGCGTTAATGACGATAAACCGATCAGAATCAATGTTCAGATCATCAACTTCTATCATTTTGTCGGCTAGTATCGGAGTCATGCCATGATCAGAAACCAGCACTAAATTCACGGAAGCATCCACTTCTGTCTGTAATTTGCGCCACAATTCTCCAATAAGCTCGTCTATGTGCTGAACGGCCCCTTTTACTTGTTTCGAGTCTGGTCCGAAACGATGCCCCATGGTGTCAACAACGGGAAAGTAGCCGGTAACCAGTCGTGGACGAGCTTTTTCCGGTAGCTTGAGCCAGTCGATGATTTGTTCGACCCGCTGGCGGTTAGGAACCGGGTGACTGTAATGATAAAAATAACTGGGTGTCCGGCCATTTATGCGGGCATCGGATTCAGGCCAGAAGAAAGTGGCTGCTTTTACTCCCTGAAACTCGGCAAGGTTCCACAAAGGCAACGCGGTTATCCAACTGCTGTCTTCTAAGCCATCGGCCATACTGTACTTTTGCTGGCGCTCGGTATCGTAAAAGTTATTATCGACCAAACCATGCTTGGTCGGATAACGGCCGGTAATAATAGACAGGTGATTAGGAAAGGTTTTGGACGGATAAACCGGTATTAACCCCTTGCTGCGCACGCCTTCCTGAGCAAGCTTGGCAATATTTTTCGCATCGTGCTTTTCAATATAGTCATGACGAAAGCCGTCTATTGAAATGAGCACCAGGGTTTGTTCGTTACTTTTGCCAAATGTAAATGACGAAAAAAGAACGAGGCAGACAATCAATAGGGTTTTCATAATAAGTTCCGGTATCCGGTTTCAGACCTTTTTAACAAATTCAGATTTCAGTTTCATTGCACCAATGCCGTCAATTTTGCAGTCAATGTCATGATCGCCGTCAATAAGACGAATATTTTTAACTTTGGTGCCTACTTTAACCACCGAAGATGACCCTTTAATTTTAAGATCTTTAATCACTGTGACGGTGTCGCCGTCTTCCAGTGGTGTGCCGTTAGAGTCACGAAAGGATGGCGCATCGTCAGCCGCTTCAGGTTCGTTTTCGGACCATTCGTGTCCGCATTCAGGGCAAATGAGTAAAGTTCCGTCGTGGTAGGTAAAGCTGGAATTACACTCCGGGCAGGCTGGGAAGTCGCTCATATCAAGTCCTTTCTAGGGGATGAAAGCGGGTGATTATAGCCTGTCACCGACTCGGGCGCACTAGACAAAAATTAGTACCACCAGTGTCGTGACAATGGCGAGCAAAATATTAAGCACCACACCCTCTCTGGCCATGGCTTTTATGGTGACCCGATTAGAAGCAAAAACAATGGAGTTTGGTGGTGTGGCTACCGGCATGCAAAACGCGCAACTGCAGGCAATAACCGCAGGTATCATGAGTAACTCAATGGGTAATTCAAGTGCTGTTGCCGTGGCTGCAAGAATGGGCATCAGTAAGGTGGCAGTTGCTGTATTGGAGGTGACTTCTGTTACGAAGGACACGGTCAGCGCTAACACAAAAATAAGTAACCATAACGGCAGCACGCCTAATGCGGTAAGTGACTGGCCAATAATTTCGCCCAAACCACTTTCCATAACGCCACGGGCTAAGCAAATACCGCCGGCAAACAGCAATAAAATGCCCCAGGGAATATCTTTTGCCAGTGGCCAGTTTAATAGCTTCTCGCGTTTAACTTTTCCGGTTGGAATAACGAACATGGCAACTACACCGGCCAGTGCAACGGTCGCGTCATTGAGGCTGCCAATGCCCAGTAAGCCGGTCCAGCCGCCAAAGGGTGCGGTACGTGTTATCCACAAAACGACGACGGTACCGAACACCATGAGCACACGCTTCTCATAGGTTGTCATTTCACTGGTGGTTGGTAACTCAAGTGGCTTTGATAATTTGACGTTGCGGGTTAACCAAAGTGCGATAACTGGCAACCCGAGCAGAACCATGGGTAAGCCAATGCCCAGCCAACGGGTAAAGCTGAATTCAGTGCCAGTAATATTCTGGTAAATAGACGCAAAAATCAGGTTAGGTGGTGTTCCTACTAAAGTAGCGATACCGCCAAGTGAGCCGGCGTAGGCCAGGCCTAACAGCAGAGCCCGTTGGAAGTTTTCATCGTCGCTGGCATCGGCCAATGCTAACGCGACAGGCAAAAGTGCCAGCACACCTGCCGTGTTCGATATCCACATGGACAGAAAGGCGGTCGCCGCCATAAAGGAAATAACCACTTTGCGGCCATTGTCAGCACCAATGCGTGCAACCAAAGAAAGAGCCATGCGCTTATGAACACCACTGGCTTCAACGGCTTTGGCCAACATAAAGGCGCCCATGAACAAGAGGATAATATTGTCGCCTAAAGCGCCTGCGGCTGTTTGTGTGTCGATAACCCCGAAGGCCGGAAGCAAGACGAAAGGGAGTAATGAGGTGACAGGTAAGGGGATGCACTCGGTTACCCACCACCAGGCTACCCAGACCACAGTGCTTAAAGTAAGCGCGGCAGGTAATGGCATGTTCGCCAATTGCGTCGTGAGCAATACGATAAGTGCTGTAATCGGGCCCAGTGCTAAATGTTTCATTAATAGGTTGTCACATCCATTTCATCTTTTACCCTGTAAGATAATAGAGAAGTGACTGAATCAGCAACGAAAGATTAAAGGGGATAGCATGAATCAGCAGTTGGTTCGCTCTACCTCGCTCGCGGGTGCCATTGTTTTGGGGCTTGGTTCCATTTTAGGTACCGGTGCGTTCGTGAGTGTGGGTATTGGTGCGGATATTGCCGGTGGTGCCGTTTTATGGGCAATTCTCATTGCGGCGGTGACGGCCTTATGTAATGGCTTGTCTTCCGCGCAGTTGGCTTCCGCACACTCGGTAAGCGGCGGTACTTATGAATACGGTTACCGTTTCCTGACACCAGCTTATGGCGTAACGGCCGGTAGTTTATTTGTGGTAGCAAAAAGTGCATCAGCGGCGACCGCTGCTCTGGCGGTAGGCTGGTATGTGACCAATGCCACGGCAATACCGGAATATTTAGCCCAGAGGATAGCGGCTGCGGTATTGGTGCTGTTTACGTTATTAGTACTGGGGGGCGTTAAGCGCACAAATTGGGTTAACGCCGCCATTGTCACACTGAGCATAATTGCTCTGCTGGCCTTTATTGTTACAGGCCATCAGCAAACGGCCGTAATGCTAGAGCGGCCATCTGTTAAGTGGTGGCAGGTATTACAAGCTTCAGCTTTACTCTTTGTTGCCTACACCGGCTACGGACGTATTGCCACCATGGGGGAAGAGGTACAAAACCCGCGTCGGGTTATTCCTCTGGCTGTCGTTTTAACTCTGGCGGTTGTGACGCTTCTGTATCTGGGAGTGGGGAATGCTCTGCTGCGTTTCCCCAGTATAACGAACTTTCAGGCGGAGCATTTCTCTCTGGCAAGTTTGCTGCCGAGCGGACCTGTACAATGGTTAGTGACCGTTGGTGCAGTGGTTGCTATGGGCGGAGTTATTCTGAACTTAATTTTAGGGGTGTCGCGGGTGATTCTGGCCATGGGCCGCCGCGCTGATTTACCCATGCGCTTTGCCAATTTAAACGGGCAACAAACATCGGCACCACCGGCAACCTGGCTAACTTGTATTGTCATGCTGGTGTTGGTCGCAATTGGTGATATAAAGACCGCATGGTCGTTCAGTGCCTTCACGGTTTTAGTGTATTATGGCATTACGAATTTGGCCGCATTGAAAGTCACAAAGAGTGATCGTTTTGTGCCAAAGTGGGTATCCATAATAGGTTTGGCCAGCTGTCTTGGACTGGCTGTTTTTGTGCCGTGGCAGGTGCTGTTGTCGGGCATCATTTTTATTGTCGTAGTTCTGCTGATACATCAGCTGAGACGCTAAGAGGTATACATGCGAGATATTGTTATTCTGCACGAAAATGAAGAGTGGCTGGTGCCGCTAAGAGCAGAGTTTAAAAAGCGTGGCGTAGAAGCCAAAGAATGGTTCCTGGATACGGGAGTGATACCTTTTTCCGAACTTCCGGAAGATGCGGTTTACTATAACCGTATGAGTGCCTCATCGCACACAAGGGGTCATCGGTTTGCACCTGAGCTGACTCGCATGGCATTAACCTGGCTGGAAAACAGTAACCGAACCGTGGTTAATGGCACCCGGGTGCTGGCGCTGGAAGTGTGTAAGCTGTCGCAATATGCGGCGTTGCAAAAAGCAGGCCTTAACGTACCTAAAACGCAGGCAGTGGTCGGAAAAGATCTGCTGACAGAAGCGGCTGAAAAGTTTGCCGAGTGGCCGCTGATTTTAAAGCCTAATCGCGGTGGTAAGGGTTTAGGCGTTATTAAGTTTGACGATGTCGCTGGCTTAAAGAATTATATCGACAGCGATGATTATGAAGAGCCGTTAGATGGCATCTGGCTGTTACAGGAATACATTAAGCCAAAGCAGCCGCATATTACCCGCAGTGAGTTTGTCGGACAGAAATTTGTTTATGCGGTTAATGTTAATACTGAGCAAGGCTTTGAGTTATGCCCGGCCGATGTGTGCAGTGTGGATGATGCGTTTTGCCCAACCAGTGAAGCGCCTGCTGATGACAATCAGCCTAATAAATTCACTATTACGCAGCGCTTTAATGACCATGAAATTATTTTTGCGCTGGAAGCATTTTTGAAGGCCAATGATATTGATGTGGCCGGTATTGAATTTATTGAGGACGCAAAAGGCGAGCTGTACGTTTACGATGTAAACACCAACACCAATTATAATCAAAGCGCAGAACGCGAAGCGGGTGTTAAAAAAACGGGTATGGGTGCGTTAGCGGATTACCTGATCAGCTTAGCTCAATAAGCTAAACCAAAAAAATGGCCCCATAAGAATGGGGCCATAACAAATCCAGGGAGGGATTGGTTTTTAGAAAGTGTATTCCACACCTAAAGAGGCTGTTTGAGGTTTGTTCGGACGCGCACCATGTGGTGAGCGAGCAACAATCTTCTGTTGATCAAACAAGTTCTCAACTTTGAAATAAACCGCCATGTTGTTGTCGACTTCATAACGACTGACAAAGTCGGTCACAAACAGTGATTCGGTTTTGTTAAAACGGCTGTTGTCGCGGTTACAGCCAACAGAGACGCACATTTCGTCAATGTATTTGCCGACCACATAGTTTACCCAGCCTTTGTTGTTATCTAGCGCAACGCGAACACTGAAGGTATTCTGCGGAATGTCATTCAGTTCATCGCCGTCCATTAAACCTGTCACCGCGTTGTCCTGACTGATTTCACCTTTGGTGTAGGTGTAAGCCAAATCAACTGGCATAAGGAACTGACCCAATTCAAAGGTATTGCTTGCCTGTAATTCCAGACCGGCTACCGTTGATTCACCCAGCACATAAGAGCCTGATTCAGAGCCATTGTCACAAGGGTTAGCAATTGAACACTGCTGTGTGGTGTCGCTAAAGTCGCTGTAGAAACCAATGGCTTCTGCAAAGAAGGAACCTTGATTAAAACGAACACCGGCTTCGTAGTTGTTACTGGTTTCTGGTTCCTGGAAGTCCTTCGCACCACCGCCTAAAGGCGAAAAGCCTTTATGAGCGCCTGCCAGTACCTGCCAGTTATCATTCACGTCATAAGTGAAGGATACGCCCGGTAACCATTCGTCGCTGTCGTTTGAACGTGTGCTGTCCAGTTGCTCGCGAGCCGTGTCAGCAAACTGGTAACGATAAGACTCAACGTCTTCATAACGCAGTGCAAAGTGGACGTTAAGGTCTTCGGTTGCCTGCCACTGGTCTGTCAGCCAGAAGCTGACTGCATCAGCGCCTTCCAGACGGTTGTTACCGCCAGTAGGCATAACTTCAGCCTGGTATACAAGGCTGCCGTTAACCTGATCATAAATTTCAACCGGCTGGAAACGGTCCATTTCGTCGCTGTGGTCACGAACACCCACTTCAAGGTTATGAGTCCCTAAAGCAAACTGAGCATTAGCTTCAATGCCTTTAGATTCATAAGCTCGATTGTTGTTTTTGTAGTTCAGACCGGCTTCATCCTGAGTGCCTTGCAAAATAGCTAATGCATCGGCGTCACCGCTGTTAGCTGCACTGACGTATGCATTACCGCCATCCAGTTTGAACCAGTTGCGAGCATAGTCGTTGTAGTAGCCTAAAATATTAAAAGTCAGATTATCAGTCGCTTCAAACGCATAGTTTAAGCTGTAGCCTTTGTGGGAGTTATCCATCTGATCAATTTCAGAAAGGCCATAACGGCGGTTTTCATCCTGAGCGAAATCGGCATCGGTCAAACCGAGATAAGTTTCGTTCGAGACTTCTTCTGAATATTGAACTTTGGCCAACAGGCTCTGGCGCTCGCCAGTCCACTGAAGTTTTGCAACATAGTCTTCAATATCAAAACCGGCGTCGCGGCTGCTGCGGTCAATTTCTTTGAAGCCGTCGCTGCTGCGTTGAACGGTTTCTAATAAAAAGCCCCATTGACCTTCAGTGCCACCAACATGAGCATGAATATCACGGCTGCTGTTTTCGCCAAACTGAGTCAGAACTTGTCCGCCAAAGTCTTCAGGAATAGGTGTTGTTACCAGGTTTAAAACGCCGCCGGTTGTCTGTGGGCCGTAACGCAGTAAAGGAGCACCTTTTAATACTTCAACGGATGACATACGGAAGGTAGTCGGGAAGTAGTAGGCCGCTGGGTTTGAATAAGGCGCCGGAGCCATCATAACGCCGTCTTCCAGCAAAGTGACCTTACTGACACGACCAGCTGTTGCGGCACGGATGCCAATGTTAGGACGCAGGCCCTGGCCGTCTTCTTCACGGACATAAATGCCCGGAATGGTTTTCATCAGTTGGTTGATGTCGCTCGGAACTTCAATGCGCATCTGCTCTTCGTCAATAACGGCGCTTGAGCCGGCAACATTGCGGGCTTCTGTTTTACTGCCAATAATTTTAATTTGCTCGATATCTGTATCGACAGCGGTATTTGCTAAAGCCGGAGCTGCCAGAGCTGTGAGTATGGTGCTAGCTAAGATCGTTTTTTTCATAACGGACTCGATTGACCTTTTTTGAAAAGTAATTTCAGTTTCAATGAATTAAGCGGCGAGAATGATAATTAAAATAAGAATGATTCGCAATAATAGTTTTAGTGTTTTTTTGATCCAACTCATCGGTTTTTAGAAAAGTTACGTAAGGAATTAGTTAATAGAATCGAAAGATAGAAGGATATGCTTTGTCAGCGAAGGATATTGCTAATGCCAGAGTACTGATTGTTGATGATAATCACACCAACATTGAGCTTCTCATCGCATTATTAGAAGAGGCTGGGTACCAGTATATTGAAGGGGTACAAACTCCCAGGCTCATTGATGAAAAAATGGCCTCATTTAAACCGGATCTTATTCTGTTAGATTACAGAATGCCGGAGTTGAATGGTGCTGAAGTACTTAAACATATGAAACAAACTTATGGCGATGATGCTCCGCCAATGGTTATGTTGACAGCTCAGGGCGATAAAGAAACGCGGCTCCGGTCACTTGAACTGGGTGCTACCGACTTTTTAACCAAGCCCTTTGATAACGAAGAAATTTTACAGCGACTGCGTAACATTTTGCAGGTCCATTATCGTTCGCAGGCGAGACGAGATGCGTCGTTATTTTACGAAGCCATTGCAAGTAAACGCTCTGCGGAGCTTGAAGAGCTCGTTCTTGAGGACATGCTAACCGGGTTACCTAACCGACGGGCAATTCTGCAGGAAGTTAATGCAATGGTGCGCTCCGATAAAGGCTGTAGCGTTGTTTTTCTGGTTATTGATGAACTTGAAGAAGTTGCTCAGTTGCATGGTTACCCTTTGGCCGAAGCTTTTACGCGTGAACTGGCGCTGTTATTACAAAGTAAAGCACCAGCCCGCAGCTTCATTGGTAGCTGGGGGCAACAGGAATATGTTGTCGTGTTTGAAGCGCAGTTAGATGCCGAACTCATGCGTAAGGGACATAGACTGGTTGATGTTGCCAGCGGCGATCACGATTACGAAACCTTACTTATCACTATCGCTGCCCGGGCCGGAATAAGCTCTACTCTGGACAGTAATATAGAGCCGGATGAACTGATACGTCAGGCTTCCCTGGCTTTACCAAAGAAAGGAACACCCCCTGTCGGGCTGTTTTCTGACGAGCTGCATCGTGATTTGGCTGATCGTATTAGTTTACGTAACGACTTGAGAGCAGCCTTAGAAGCCGATGATCTTCAGTTGTTTTTCCAGCCTAAGTACGACTTAGTTACCGGTAAGATAACCAGCGCAGAGGCATTACTTCGTTGGCAACACATAGAAAAGGGGTTCATATCGCCCGCGCTGTTTATCCCATTGGCGGAGCAAACCGGTGATATCAGAGCGATAGGAGACTGGGTTGCTGAACATGCGATAAAACAGCTGGCGAAATGGCGTCAACAGAACATTGTTGATGGCAGTTTTGTGTTGGCAATAAATGTGTCCCCTCAACAGATGGTAACCGGAACTTTTGCTTCGGATCTTCTGGAGTGTTGCCAACGTCACAAGGTCGAGCCCAAACAGGTACAGGTGGAAATCACGGAATCTGCGGTCATGCAGAACCTGAAGAAAGTCCAGCATGAACTGGAGATATTGACGCGAGCGGGAGTTACCGTAGCGATGGATGATTTTGGTACGGGCTATTCATCATTGTCTTATTTGCGGAATTTACCAATTAGCGTGATTAAAATTGACCGTAGTTTTGTCATGAACTTAGTGAGCAATTCATCGGACCAACAGCTGGTAGGTACTATCGTGTTAATGGCTCACAATTTTAAATGCTCAATTGTTGCAGAAGGCATTGAAACAGTTGAGCAAGCTAAGCTTTTAGTGCAAATGGCATGTAACGAAGGTCAGGGCTTTTTATTTTCCAGGCCTATTACTCAAAATGAGTTTGAGGAGTTAGTGCAATCACCAGCACATACTATAGAATCTTATCTTAACAGTTAAAAATAACAGGATGGCAAGTATGCCCAGTATCACCGTAAAAGGAAGTCTCTCTCTTTTCGCTGCAACACTGCTGTCAGGCTGTGCGCTTGTATCGCCAGCAGAGAAGGCACCCGTTGCTTACCAATGTGGTGCGAGTGAATTGAGTGTATTGCAGCAAGAGCAAGGTTTGCTGTTAAGTTATGGATCTGAGCAAGAACTGCTGACACAAGCGGTGAGCGGTTCAGGAGCCCGCTATTCAAATGATAACGAACCTGTCACTGAGTTCTGGAGTAAGGGTAACGAAGCAGATATTACCTGGCGTGGCCAGGACATGCCGCTGTGTGTGGAACAGGGGGCCTTGCCCAAACACTTTACTGCTAAAGGTAATGAACCCTTCTGGCAAGTGGCAGTAAACCCTCAGCATATGGCCTTAACAACCCCGGAAAGCGAAGCCATTATCGATTTAAAACCTGCGCAAGTGGTATCAACCCAGCCTTACGAATGGCGTATAGAGTCGACCACAGATAAACACCTGATTGTTATTGACCGGTTATGTCGCGATTCAATGAGTGGCCGTTTATATCCTTATCAGGTGGACTTACAGGAGTCTGACCGGATGTATTCTGGATGTGGCGGAGACAGCGAATGGTTGCTTCAGGGCGTCAGCTGGGAATTATCAGAGTTTGAGGGGCATGCAATTCAGTCCAAACCTGCCACCATTCAGTTTTTAGAGGACAATCAACTGGCGGGCTTTAATGGGTGCAATCGCTACTTTGGACATTACAACATGGGGGGCGAGCTTGCGCAGATCCGCTTAACAGGCAGCACGAAAATGGCCTGTAGTGATACAGCCAACGCTTTGTCGCGTGAGTTTAGCGATGTACTCGAGCGTGTTTATCAAGTGAATATTGATGATAAGGAGCGCCTGATATTGAGCACTCGTGGCGGTCGTCAACTGGTCTTTAAACAAGAACCCCGATAAAGGTGCACGCGTGCAATTAAAAAAGTATACAGACTACGGCTTGCGAGTGCTGATGTATCTGGCAGCGAAAGAAGACAATGAAAGAGTCACCATCGATGAGTTAAGTGGCATATTTAACGTGCCAAGAAATCATTTAAACAAGGTGGTTCATCAACTTGGTAAAGAGGGGCTGATAGAAACCCGCCGTGGTAAGAACGGAGGCTTTTTACTTGCGGTTGACCCTGCCGATGTACGTCTTGATCAAGTGATTAGGCGGCTGGAAGGTGATGAATACTGGATAGACTGCCATAAGCCCGAGTGCGCAATATTTCCTGTCTGTGAGTTGAAAAGCTTAATCAACCAAGGCAAGGAAACCTTCTACAATTTCCTGTCGAATTACACCTTAGCTTCGTTGTTGAAACATGAGTCTGAAATTAGAGAGCTTTGGGGAACCCCAATTCAGGTAACTGTCGATAAAGATTAACCTTTGGTCGCAATAGTGACCGCTGGCGTTGCAATTCGTAACGGTTCGGAGTATCACAGACCATAAAGATTAAAATAAAATCAGGGGGAAGTATGTTGAAGAAAATAGCTATAGGTTTAACCGTAGCGTTAGCAGGACACACCGCTCAGGCTGGTGAATGGCTGCATTGCGGAAATGTGTTTGACAGTGAAAGCGGTCGTCTTGCAGGTGAGCGCTATATTGAAGTCACTGACAACAAAATTACTGCCGTTAAAGTGAATGCCCCCGGCGGTGATGCTTCGGTTACGGATTTAAGCGCACATACCTGTCTGCCTGGCTTGATTGATTTACACGTTCACCTTGACGGCCAGTCCGGGCCTGACTCTTACATAAAACAGTTTACTGAGAACCCTGCTGATCTTGCTTTGAAAGCTCAACACTATGGCATGAAAACCTTGGAAGCTGGCTTTACGACCGTAAGAAACCCGGGTGACTCCGACAACGTCACTATTGCCTTACGTAATGCGGTAAATGCAGGTGTGGTTGACGGGCCAAGAATTTATTCCGCAGGGAAATCTTTGGCAACGACCGGTGGACATGCCGACCCGACAAACGGCTGGAAAGAAGAACTGATGGGGCGTCCGACGCCTAAAGATGGCGTTATTAATAGTGCCGAAGATGCTCGCGAAGCCGTACGTCAGCACTACAAAGACGGTGCCGACTTTATCAAAATTACCGCAACCGGCGGTGTTTTGAGTATGGCCAGCAGCGGCGACAACCCTCAGTTTACTGACGAAGAGCTAAAAGGCCTGGTTGATATTGCCAATGACTATAACTTTCATGTTGCAGCACATGCCCATGGTAAAGCAGGTATGCTGCGGGCAGTGAAAGCCGGCATTACTTCGGTAGAGCATGGTACTTACATGGATGACGAAGTAATAGCGGCTATGAAAGAGCACGGAACCTACCTGGTACCAACCATTCTGGCCGGTAAGTTTGTTGCCGAAAAAGCGGAAATTGATGGTTATTTTCCGGAAGTAGTCAGACCGAAAGCGCGCGAAATAGGTCCTAAAATTCAGGACACTTTTGCAAAAGCTTATAAAGCAGGGGTTAACTTCGCATTTGGTACCGATAGTGGCGTATCCGCTCACGGTGATAACGCGTTAGAATTCCAATACATGGTAGAAGCAGGTGTCCCCGAAGCTGAAGCGATTCAGTCAGCAACTTCCATAGCTGCCAAGCTGCTTAAAAATGATGATATTGGTCACATTGAAGAAGGTAAACTAGCGGATATCGTGGCTGTAAAAGGAAACCCGTTGGACGATGTTACCTTATTGCAAAATGTCAGTTTTGTGATGAAAGACGGTAAGGTTTATAAACACCAATAAGTCTTTTTAAGGGTCAGTCGAAACGGACTGACCCTTCTAGTTTTAAGGAAACATGATCGCTGCTTCTTACTTCGTATTTGGTTTTATCCTCTTCTTCTGATGCCCAGAGCTGTACCCGAGCCGGTAAAATAACGGGTCGTTTGAACGTAACGTCAATATAAGTAACGGCTTTTTGCTGGCGCTTTTCAAGTTCAGCCTGAGCTCTTGCCATCATGTACATGCCATGGATAATCGGCTTCTCAAACCCAAACCAGCGCGATACCAGAGGATGCAGATGAATCGGGTTAAAGTCACCGGAAATTCTCGCGTAACGCCTGCCCATACCGCTGCCCAACTGCCAATGGCTGATGTTTTCCCAGCCCGCTTCAGGTTCAAATGGCTTTATAGGGGTTGCTGCTTTTTTCGAGGGAGCCTGGCTTTGGCCACTCATGACCTGATAGACACTCGAACAGGTGGCTACTTTTTCGTTGTTTTGCCAAAACTCTACCACAAACTGCGGACGCAAACGGCGTGGAGAAACATCAGGACCACGTTTAGGGACTTTGACTTTTGAAATCAGTTGAAAAGGAGCTTGTGCAGAAATAACCTGATGTCGTTCGATTTTGTTGCTGACATGAACGAGACCGGGTGCGGGCCAGGGAAAACTGTCATCCAGCATTTGAGAAAGATGTGCTCTTTGGGCTATACAGTAAAGCATAGCTAAAGGGACATCGCTGACAAAACCATTAAACGCTTGATGATAACGACTCAGGTGTTTTTCCGTAGGCGCAGGAATAGAGTAACTTTTGCATAAAGTCTCTGATTCGGCCTCAGACTCGTCACTTCGCTGCAAGGTTAGCAGTGAGCGCAACAGCATGCTTGGCATAGGTGCCAGCTTCTGAGTAGGTGTATCAACACGTTCCATAGTGACCATTAAACTCCATACTGATAATACGGCTATTCTCGCACATGTCTCGTACTATCAACAGTCCGACCACTGAAAGGCCGCTCCGTAGAGCGACCTTTTACACTCCTTTTACTTCTTTGTCTCAAGGTCGTCGTTCAAGTCCTCGTCATGTTTCTCAAGATCCCAGGGTAAGACACCTGGACTATGATGACGAAAATGAAGGTAGTTCTCAAATTGATTGATCACGTCGTTGATAATATCTGTTGTCTCATAACCATAGAGATCGTACGACTGACCACCTTGTCTAAGGAAAACCTCTGCCCGATAGTAAATTTCTCTATTTTTGTCATTAGTTAAGGCAAACTCTGGTAACAGATAGTCTCTTAAACGAATCTCATAAGCAAAATCGAGATCATCTTTTCGTTCAACACTAAGGATAATTCGGTTGTGTTCGTCATCAGCCCTGAATTCAGCAGGCCAGTCCTGGCCTTTCAGTTCGTCACGAACATTTTTAAGACTCTCTGTGGCAGGCCCGCTAATAAAGTCCAGTACCGGCTCCTTCTTCGGGAAATCTACCAGCCCGGCCAGACGTTTTTTCCAATAATCCGGGCCTTCGTTAACACCACGGCGGTGAGAATGACGGTGACTCTGGAGACTATTGGACTGGTACCCTTCAATGACCAGAGCACGCCACATGCCCACTGCTGATATCAATATAATGACGGCAAAGGGTAAGGCGCTGGTAATGGCTGCCGTTTGTAGAGCCCCAAGGCCGCCTGCTACGAGCAGTACTGCGGCGACAATACCTTCCGTACTGGCCCAGAAAACACGCTGCCATGTAGGCGTTTCCATCATGCCGCCGGAGGATAAGGAGTCAATGACGAGTGAACCGGAATCTGACGACGTTACGAAGAAGGTAATAATTAAAAGTACCGTCAGAAAGCTCAATATGCTGGTCATTGGCAGGTTTTCGTAAAGCTTAAACAGTGCGACTGCCTGGTTGTCCTGAACTTCTGAGATTAAGGTTGTATAACCTTCGTTCATTATCATGTTGAGTGCGGTGTCGCCAAACACTGCGAACCAGAAGAAAGTAAATATCGTAGGCACCAGCATGACCCCGAAAACAAACTGGCGAATGGTACGGCCGCGGCTTATTTTAGCAATAAACAACCCGACAAAAGGCGCCCAGGCAATGGTCCAGCCAAATATAAATAAGGTCCAGTTACCAATCCAGTCGCTGCGTTCATAGGCTTGCAGGTTAAAGGTCCGTTCGACAATGCCACTTAAATAAGCCCCGGTGTTTTGCAGGAAGGTTTCCAGGATGTGTATTGTTGGCCCTACCGCGAAAACGAACAGAAGCAAGAAGACAACCAGAGTCATGTTAATCAGTGATAACCGTTTTATCCCTTTGTCCATACCGGCCACCACTGAAGCAATAGCGGCTAGAGTAATGAGTCCAATGGAAATAACCTGAACCATGGTTCCGACGGGAATATCTTCCCATAAATAATTGAGCCCTGCGTTAATTTGAATAACGGACAGCCCCAGAGTCGTTGCAATACCAAACATGGTGCTGAGAATGGCGAAAGTATCTATGGTATGCCCAATGGGTCCATTTATTCTGTCGCCAATAAGCGGGTAAAGGGTTGAGCGCATGGTAAGTGGTAACCCGTGGCGAAAAGAAAAGTAAGCCAACACCAGGCCTACCAGGCCATAAATTGCCCAAATATGGAAACCCCAATGGAAATACGCAATTTGCATGGCCTGCTTGGCAGAACCGACGGTTTCAGCCGCTCCTGCAGGAGGCTCTGCATAATGTAATATGGGTTCGGACACGCCGAAAAAGAGCAATGCAATACCGTAGCCGGCAGAGAACAACATGGCAAACCAGGACGTAAAGCTGTATTCCGGCTCGCAATGGTCAGGACCCAGTTTAATCTTGCCCCAATTGGAAACAGCCACACCAATAATGAATATAAGAAACAGTGCGACTGCCAGCATATAAAACCAACCGAAATTGTCAGTAATGCCTGCTAATGTCCAGTCGAATATCTCCCCGGCTTTGTCAGGCGCACTCAAAGTGCCTATAACCAGCAGTGCAATAACGATTACTGCAGGGAGAAATACTGGCACTAAAATCGCAGAATGCCATTTGCTCTTTTCGGCCGACATAAAAGCTCCTGTTTTTTCTAAGATTTATTTATATATAGACTACTCAGAAAGATTTGTAATGGGTCACTTTGTATTAATTTGCTGTTTAGTTTCTGGCCACTGCGGTATTATTAGCACTGTTGTTGCAGTAGATAAAAAGTGACTTAGTCGTTATGAATACTGATAAAAGCCGCGTGAATTTAGAGCTCTTAGCAAATGCTGTTCCAGGCGCTCTTTACCAACTTGAACGTTCGCCAGACGGGGAATTAAAATTTAACTATGTGAGCCAGGGCGTGGAAGCTATTTTCGGATGTTCCGCCGAGGCATTGAGTCACGATATTAATTTGCTCAGCAACATTATCCACCCCGATGACTTACAGTCGGTACTGAAAAGTATGCACGACTCCGCCCGTTACAAATACCGCTGGATAAAAGAATACCGTGTGATTAGAAACGGTAAAGAAGCCTGGATATACGGACACGCGGTAACGATTCAACAAGACGACGGCAGCACCTTGTGGAATGGGCAAATGCTCGACATTACCGAACGAAAAATGCTGGAACTGAAAGCCGAAGAGAACCAACGGAATTTAATGTTAGCCGAGCGAGTCGGGGGGCTGGGTCATTGGCAGCTGGATTTAAAAACCGGGTTGTCTAAATGGTCCGATACTATGTACGACTTACATGGTCTGAATAAAGCAAAAACCAAACCGTCTTTAGCATTGGTTATGGATAAGACCCACCCGGAAGACAGACAAGCGCTGACTGAAGCTATTGAAGCGGTTAAGCAGTCGGGTGCGCGGGACGTGGAGCATCGCATCATGTTAGCGGACGGCGAAATTCGATGGTTACGGGAATCTGGTATTTACCGGACGAATGACAATGGTCAGGAAATTATTTTTGGCACCACTCAGGATATTACCGACTACAAAGAACTTGAATTGAAGTTACGACAAACGGGGGGCAGCGATGAGAACACGGGGTTTTACAATCGGCGCCTTATGCTGCAGTCATTGCAACGCCGCTTTAGTCTATTTCAGGCGCATTCCGAATACCAATATTACGTTCTTGTTGTAAAAGTGGCTGATGATGTTGCGACGTTAAAAGCGACAAGCCATATATTGCGTAATAGCATTCGTGATTACGACATTCCGGGTAGCTTAGGGAATGGCCTTATTGTTGTGCTTATGTCGACTCTTTCTGCTGATCGTAATAATGAGTGTCTGAACTCTGTTCGGGAGCAGTTAACACAACAGAATGTAAAGCATAAAATTGCTTTGGAATGTGCCCAGGTAACGGATCTACGCTTTGACGATGTACTCGTCAGAGCGCTGCATTAATTGAGTCGCTTAAGGTTTATCGATAGCCCAGTCACAGGCCTTGCCCATGGTATTAAGCGGTAACTGCTTACCAAAGCTGATGTGCTGAGGGACTTCGGCCGCAAGTAAACGTTCACTTAGCCAGTTTTTTAGACTTTGCTCAGTCATGGCGTTTTCAGAATGCCTTTGTAAAACAATAAACGCCTTTAAGCCTGTTCCTTCGTCCGCTACGAGTGGCCTGACAGTGGCATCAGCAATATCAGGGTGCTGGCGTAGACAATCAGCAACATGGTCGGGAAATACATTGGTTCCCCGTATTGAAATAGCTTTATCAACACGCCCTTTAATCTGAAATTCACTGTCGTTTTTCCAAGCTGCGCTATCCGGTAAATCAAAGGTTAATAGCGTCTGCCTGTCAACGATACACTGAGGATTGCTGTCGTGGCTGCGCCAGCGGGGAAGTAAGCGATAATTGTCTTCTGGCTCGCTGCGATAACCCACACCTGCAGTTTCTGAACTACCGTAAACCTCGACAGTTCTTGCAGCACCCATAGAGTAGAGCTGGTGCAATGTGCCTGGTGGGCAGTGACCCGTTGAACTCATAAAAAGCACTCCCGGCGGTAATGGCGGGATCTCTGTAGAAAGCTGAGTCAATAACTCGGGAAAGCCAACAACGATGTCGCCTGCACGCAAGCCGCCGTTACGAACATGGCTATAGGCTTTGAACCCTCTTATAACGGGAATATCGACGAGATTAGGTAATAACACAGTAAACAGGAAGCCATAAATGTGATGGCTGGGAACTAAGGAGACCACTCTGTTAGGCGATATGTCGTATTCACTATTAAAAATACGTATAAACGCATTAGCTTCCTCAACCAAAGTGCTCCATGAGTGTTCACAAGCCTTAGGTTGTCCTGTACTGCCAGAAGTCGTTACGGTTAAATTTTGAGAGTGAACTTGTCGTGACTTAAGCACCACTTCAGCCCATTCGGACAGACTGTGGCGACGTAAGAGATAGTCCTCGACTCCGCTGTCTCCCATGTGGAAAAACTGGACAACCCGCCCGGCCAGAGCAAGCCTTTCTAGGGAGTCTACCGCAACAGCTTCGTCGCCATCGTCTTTTGTGACCTGGTTTTTCGATATCAAATAATCGTCTTCGTGCCACTGACGGCGCTTCCAGTGCTCGCTTTCAGCCGGACGCATTCTGGAGAGCTCATCGGCGATAAGATCGCCGATGACAGTTACAATGAAGTGGTGATTAAGTGAGTTTGCCACGTTATAGCCGCTTAACAAACACCCAGTAGGTATCCCCTGTCAGGGCTTTTTTCATGTGAACTTTGACCTTAGTCGGCTTCATTTCATAGTCAAAAACGTATTCGAACATGGTGTTCAAGTCGCCATTTTTTACGCCCTCATCGAAGCGGCCTTTAAACTCAGGGCTGTTGGTACAAGGAGCCACTTCTTTAAAAAAGTTTTTACCAACAACAGCACCCGGATCGCGACCTGTAATATCGCCTTCAGCGGCATTGTACTGGATGATTTTGCCACTGCCGTCGAGCTGAATCGCGCCAAACGCAATGTCGTTTAATTTGTCATCTGACATTTTCGCCAGAGTATTTTCAATATCATCGGAACCGAACTGAACAATTTCCATAGTGTTACCCTTATTTGTAATGTTCCTTCTAATAGTCGTTCCCGAAACCTTTGGATCATAATTCTTAACACTTCTTAAAGTGAAATTAGGGACAAGCAGGTCTATACTTACTTTTAGGTCAATAATTAAGGATGAAGAAAATGCCCAGAACGCCTAAATTTCACCGGGAAACAGCGCTTAACAATGCGCTCAAGCTTTTCTGGCGCAAGGGATATCATGCGACCTCGATGAAAGACATCGAAGAAGAAATGGACATGAGGCCAGGAAGTATTTACGCCGCCTTTGGTAACAAGGAAGCGCTATTTAAAGAAACTCTGGAAAAGTTCGCTGTGCTTGCAACGGAAGAGTTTGAACAGACATTGGCTCAAAGTTCGTCTATTTTGCAGGGTATCAGTTTGTACCTTCGCAATATAGCGGTAATGACATCTAATGAGTCGCCGACGAAAGCCTGCATGTTAGTGAAAACTTTGCTTGAGTTCACTCCGGAAGACAAGGCGTTTAGTGAACCTGCCAAAGCTTATCTGGACGAGTTTGAGCGCGGCTTCACCGATGCTTTCAAGTTGGCGCAGCAGCGTGGAGAAATTGGTCGGGTTCAGTCTCCCGAACGTCTTGGTCGCTTGTTGCAAACGAATGTTATTGGGTTGCGCACCATGGCGGGACGAGGTTTACCTCAGCAACAGCTAGAGAGTTTGGCCGACGACATTATTGCGAGAATTATTCCCGCAAGTTAAATAAGCCTTTGTAACTCTTGGGGTTAAAGCGCCAGGTTATAAGCAAAATTAATAAGCCAACAATGATGTGTAGTTGCCAGCCTAAACTGTAGTTGCCTGAAACATCTCTGAACCATCCGGTTAAAAGCGGCATGAGGCTGGCAAACATAAAGCCTATACCCTGCATAAAGGAAACCAGACGCCCGGCCTGCACTGGGTTATCGATATGGTCCAGTGCCATAACAATGCACAGCGGAAAAGCGCCACCTAAACCAAAACCGCACAGAGCGGACCATAACCACGGAGCCGCTGTCGGAAACCAACTGAGTCCGGCAAACCCCACCATTTGGGTGATAACCGCTAGCATTAGCCAAAAGCGTCGGTCTTGTGTTCGAGATAAAGCCGGCAACAATAAAGCGCCAATAACCTGAACTAAAGAAAACAGTGCCAGTAAATTTCCGGCTTTTTGTGCTGGCCAGTCAAACTCCGCGTAAAAAGGTGCTATCCAGGCAATGAACCCTGCATAGCCTGCATTAACCAGGGCAAAGTAAATACCGAGCAGCCAGGCCCTTGGATAACGATGAGCACGCAAAAGTAGGTGTCTTGGAGGGATGCTGGCTACCGGAACCCGGTTAAAA
This sequence comes from Idiomarina sp. ST10R2A5, assembly GCF_051842325.1. NCBI lineage: Bacteria > Pseudomonadati > Pseudomonadota > Gammaproteobacteria > Alteromonadales > Idiomarinaceae > Idiomarina > Idiomarina sp. ST10R2A5. The sequence goes on from NZ_JBNIEX010000011.1 coordinate 26,168, forward strand.
GGGAGATACCAAATGACGAGCACCAGTAAGGCCAACAGGGACCAGCTCCCCAGAGCCTGGAACCGTTCAGGTAGTAAGTTTGCGGCCCAGGGGGTGGCAACGGCGCCGAGTGCAGCACCGCCCATCAGTGCAGCAGACCAAAGACCGGTGACCATGCCTAAGCGATTCAGATACTTTTGCTTGGTCAGCTCAGGGATCACAATATGAAGCAGTGCAATACCAACCCCTCCAACCAGGGCACTACTGATTAAGCTTATATTTGTCGGTTCAAATAAGCGTACTAGCAGGCCTGCGCAAAGTACAAGCAGGCCAAGACCTATGCCCTGCTTATAACCTAATGCTGTTGTTACCCGGCCAGCGAATAACGCCATTAAACCAATCATTAAAATGGGCAGTGTGGTCAGTAGCGAAACTTCACTAAAAGACAGTTTGGTAATGGTTTGCAGTTCGTCGGCAAGAGGTCCTACCGAGGTTAGCAGCGGGCGTAGATTGAGCCCCAGCAACACCAGAACCAACAGGCCGAAAAAGAGGGGAAGTTTTGATGGTTTCGCCACTGGCGCTGATGAAGTCTGCAAATTAGTACCGCTGCTGCGTAAAAGCCATACTCTACTCAATTTTCATCGCGGTGTGAAACCGTGTTATTATTTCGCGCCAACAGTGATCGTCCGTTTCTTAAAAAGAGAACCCGTTATGACCGCGTCTCCGGTGTTAGGGAATTTGTTTATCATTGCGGCCCCCAGTGGCGCAGGCAAGTCGAGCCTGATACGGGCTTTGTTGGAAAAACACCCCGATCAATCCATGCAGGTATCTGTATCGTCTACTACGCGTGCTCCGCGCCCGGGTGAAGTGCAGGGCGTCCACTACCATTTTCTCAATACCGACGAGTTTGAACAGCGTATTGATGCGGGTGAGTTTTATGAATGGGCACGAGTGTTCGGCAATTATTATGGAACCTCTCGTAAAGTCGTCGAGTCTTTACTGGCTGAAGGCAAAGATGTTTTCCTCGATATTGACTGGCAGGGCGCTCAACAAGTTCGTGAGCACCACCCTGAAGTGCGATCGGTTTTTATTGTCCCCCCAAGCCTGGATATTCTGGAAGAAAGGTTGCGATTTCGAGGTCAGGATTCCGATGAAGTTATTGCTGAGCGCATGGCAAAAGCTCAGGCAGAAATGTCGCATTATCATGAGTTTGACTACTTACTGGTAAACGATGATTTTGATAGTACTCTGGCATCGCTGGAGCATATTGTCTTTGCCCAACGGCATAAAATGCCGCACCAACAAGTAAGATATTCAAAGGTATTGAAGGAATTGCTTGGATCATAGGGCTTAATTCCGTATAATTCTTAGCCTTTCGAAAAATACGACTCACGCTTTATTTGGAGTAAAACCATGGCTCGCGTAACTGTAGAAGATGCTGTAGACCGTGTTGGTAACCGTTTTGATTTAATTTTGTTAGCTTCACGCCGCGCGCGTCAGTTGGCTAATGGTAAAGAGCCATTAGTTGAAACAAAGAACGAAAAGCCAACTGTTATTGCTTTGCGTGAAATAGAGCAAGGTCTTATCGACAACGAACGTCTGGACATCGAAGATCAAGCCGCTCAAAAACAGCAAGACGCTGAAGAACTGCGCGCCGTAGATGCGTTGCGCGGTATCGAATAAAAATTTCTATTCGCCAACGGCATCAATGCCGTTGGCAATTCTATCAAATCCCCTTATTCTGAAAGTATATTCATAAGTCCGGTGTGACCCGGGGAGTTATCTGGTGTACTTATTTGAAGGCTTAAAGGCTCAAGTTAGTGAGTATCTTCCATCTGAGCAGGTGGAGCGTATTCGTGATGCCTTTGTTGTAGCAAATGAAGCCCATAGTTCGCAAAAACGTAGCAGTGGTGAACCCTATATTACTCACCCGGTTGCGGTAGCCAGTTTGCTTGCGGATATGAAGCTGGATTGTGAAACACTCATGGCTGCCTTACTGCATGACGTGATTGAAGATACCGAAACCAGCCGGGAAGACCTGGCCGAGCGCTTTGGCGCAACGGTTGCCAGTCTGGTCGAAGGGGTTTCTAAACTGGATAAACTTCAGTTTAACTCTAAAGAAGAAGCTCAGGCGGAAAACTATCGCAAGATGATTATGGCGATGGTGCAGGATATTCGGGTTATTCTGATTAAACTGGCTGACCGCACCCATAACATGCGCACTATTCAGCACCTCCGCCCCGACAAACGCCGCCGCATTGCCCGCGAAACCTTAGAAATTTATGCGCCGTTAGCGCACCGTCTGGGTATGCACGATATTAAAAACGAGCTGGAGCAACTGGGCTTTTGGGCGTTGTATCCCTGGCGCGGGAAGTTGCTGGAATCGGAAGTTAAACGGGCACGTGGTAATCGACGCGAGTTTACTGAGCGTGTACAGAGTGAAATCAACTCCCGGCTTGAAGGCAATAATATTAAAGCGCGGGTATCCGGCCGTGAAAAGCATTTGCACAGTATTTACCGCAAAATGCAGGCTAAAGAAGTTAAGTTTGAACAGGTTATGGATATCTATGCTTTCCGCGTCATTGTGGACAGTGTGGATACCTGCTACCGGGTTCTTGGCGCGCTGCACAATTTGTATAAACCCATTGAAACGCGGTTTAAAGATTACATTGCAATTCCTAAGTCAAATGGCTATCAGTCGCTGCATACCTCTTTAAAAGGCCCACACGGGGTACCGGTAGAAATTCAGATACGCACTGAAGAGATGGATCTTATGGCCGACAGAGGTGTCGCGGCACATTGGATGTACAAAAAATCTGATGACTCCAGTACTACCGCTCAGGTGCGCGCCCGTAAGTGGATGCAGAGTCTGTTAGAGCTGCAGCAAAGTGCCGGTAACTCTTTTGAGTTTATTGAAAGCGTCAAATCTGACCTGTTCCCCGATGAAATTTACGTATTTAGCCCGGACGGACGTATCACCGAATTACCTCAGGGCGCTACGGCAGTAGACTTTGCTTATGCGGTACACACCGATATTGGTAATACGTGCATTGGCGCCAGGGTTAATCATCGCACTTATTCATTGAGTAAGCCGTTAGAGACAGGGCAGACGGTTGAGATAAAAACAGCACCGAACTCGCGTCCTAATATTGCCTGGCTGAACTTTGTCGTAACCGGTAAAGCACGAGCGAAAATCCGTCAGTACCTGAAAAGCCAGGAAGCTGATGAAGCGCAGCAACTGGGTGAACGTTTACTTCGCTCAGCGCTTGGGCAAGTCAGTTATGACGAAATTCCGGAATCGGAATTTAACCGAGTGTTGCAGGAAACCAAAATTGATACCCGTGAGAACCTGTTAAAGCAAATTGGCCTGGGAAATATGATGTCGATAGCTATTGCGAAGCGGTTATTAGGCGATTTACAGCCAATAAAAGACGACAACGCATCGCAAAAAAGCCTCTCAATTAAAGGAGCTGAAGGTCTTCTGGTAAGCTTCGCAAAGTGCTGCCGGCCTATTCCGGGCGATGATATTATTGCCCATGTCAGTCCGGGTAAAGGTTTGGTTATTCATCGCCGTGAGTGTAAAAATGTTCGCGGACATGAAGATGATCCCGGTCGTTACTTCCCGGTTGAGTGGGATAACAAACCCGACGCCGAGTTTATTTCTGAGATTCGCATTGAAATTGTTAACAATCAGGGTGTACTGGCCAAGTTAACCTCGTCAATTGCCACCACGGGTTGTAATATTGACGGTCTGCAGACCGAAGAAATTGACGCCAACATTTATTTCATTGATGTGGCTTTAACCATAAAAAACCGTAAGCACTTAGCGGACGTGATACGTCACATTCGTAAAATGCCGGATGTTCAGCGCGTGACGCGCTTAAGGAAGTAATATGTCTAAAGTAATTATTTCAACGGATAAAGCGCCTGCTGCTATCGGCACTTATTCGCAAGCAGTCAAAATTGGCACGACCGTTTATCTTTCCGGGCAGATTCCGCTGGTTCCTGAAACTATGGAGCTTGTTAGTGAAGACTTCACAGCTCAGGCGGAGCAGGTGTTTAAAAACCTGACTGCAGTTTGTGAAGCATCCGGTGGTGAATTACAGGATATGGTCAAGGTTCAGATTTATCTGACCGACCTGGGTCAGTTCGCTATTGTGAACGAAGTGATGGCAAAACATTTCAGACAGCCGTATCCGGCTCGCGCGGCTATCGGCGTAAAACAATTACCGAAAGGCGCGCAGATTGAAATTGACGGCATTATGGAACTGCCCAGTACCAACTAATTTAGGCTGACTCTGGTGTCGGCTCTCTGTCCTCCAGAGGTCGACGCCAGATGATAATGGCAATAGCCACTGCTGCCAGAATAAAGCAATAGCCCGTATGCAAACTGACTGACAATGGGGATATTTTAAAGCTAGCCCCCATTAGCAACGCTTGCGCTCCATACGGCAACGCGCCTTGTACAACACAAGCAAAAATATCTAATAAGCTGGCGCTTTGTCGTGGTGCTAAGTTACCCACTTTTGCCAAACGCTTGCTGACCTCACCGGCTAACAGAATACTGACGGTGTTGTTGGCAACACAGAAATTAGTCAGTGCGGTCAGTGCGGCAACGCCAATGGCGGAGGCTCGTTGCTTATGTTTACTCACCTTGTTGGCTGCACTTTCGACAAAAGCGGCTAAGAAAGCCAGTCCGCCCTGCTGACGGATTAGCGCTGATAAGCCACCAATGAGTAACGACAGCAGGAAAATTTCCTGCATGCTGCCAAAGCCTTCGTAAATATCCTGACTGAAAGCAACCCATTCATAGTCGACCGTGAACATGCCAAAAGCAGCGGCTAACACAATACCAAGACCTAATACGGCAAAAACGTTAAGCCCCATTACCGCCAGTAAAATAATGGCGAAGTAAGGCAGTGACAGCCAGAGGTTAGCTTCCGGGATCTCCAGAGGCACCTGACTGGTATCGTAAGTGATCAGCCAAATAACGGTGAAAATAGCCGCTGGTATTGCAATTTTAAGGTTCGCACGGAATTTATCGCGCATGGTACAGCCCTGTGTACGAGTTGCAGCAATGGTGGTGTCAGAGATGATGGATAAGTTGTCACCAAACATCGCGCCGCTAACCAGCACTCCGGCCAGCAATGGCAGGCTGATATCGGTTGCTTCACCAATACCCAGAACGACCGGGGCCAGTGCCGCCAAGGTACCCATTGATGTGCCCATAGCTGTGGAGATAACGCCCGCTATGATGAATAGCCCGGGTAGCAGAAATGATGGAGGGATAATGTTTAAACCTAAAGCCACCATGGCATCTACACCGCCGGTTGCTTCTGCGACCGTGGAAAAGGCACCGGCCAATAAGTAGATTAAACACATGGTAATGATGTTGTTGTCGCCGACACCACCGACGAAGGTTTCAATACGTTCTTCAAAAGCCTGTTTGCTGAGCAGTATACCCAGCACTATTGCCGGTAAAATAGCCACCGGGCTGGGCAGTTGATAAAACGCGTACTCTACGCCTTCGCTTTGAAAATACAGCCCTGTTCCTAAGAACAAAACTAAGAATAACGCTAGAGGTAACAGCGCCTTAGCGCTAGCCGGTTGTGGCGAAGCATCTGTCATGTGTCAGCCTTTTATTTTTATTTGGACGTCCAGAAGTTTATACAGCTAATTATCCTGATGCAACCTTATTCCAATTACGTGTAGACTGTCGGTAAAGTTGTTTTAGATCAGGATAGAGATAATGAGCCCGGATGAACTGCATTTGCAAATACGAAATTTGCGCCTGGAAGATTACGAACAGTTGAAAGCGTTAATGGATGCGGTCTATAAAGATATAGGCGGCTCCTGGAGTCAGTTTACGATAGAAAAGCTGATAAAAGATTTCTCGGAAGGCCAGTTTTGTCTGGAGGACAATGGACGCATTGTCGGGGTCGCCTTGACCGTAAAAGTTGAGTACACCAAGTTCTCTAACCCCCACACCTACGACGACTTAATTGGTCACAGAGAAGCCATTCTTAATAATAAGAAAGGCGATGCGCTCTATGGCCTGGATGTTTTAATTCACCCTGAATACCGGGGCTACAGACTGGGCCGTCGCTTGTACGATGCGCGCAAAGAGCTTTGTCGACAGGCGAACCTGAGGGCTATTCTGGCAGGCGGTCGTATCGTCAATTACTATAAGTACTCTAACGAACTGACGCCAAGCCAATATTTGGATAAGGTGCAGCGCCGTGAAATTTATGATCCCATTCTGACTTTTCAGCTGGCCAACGACTTTAGCGTAAAACGCCTACTGGGTAAGTATTTACCCGAGGACGAGAAGTCGCGCGGCTTTGCGACTTTGCTGGAATGGAATAACTTTCTGTACGAGCCATCGGATAACATTCTCACCACCCGTATTCAAAACGTACGCGTGGGGGCCGTGCAGTGGCAAATGCGCTCGGTTGAGTCGGTAGAAGAGCTGCTGAAGCAGGTGGAATACTTTGTTGATGCTTTGTCGGGTTATCAAAGTGACTTTGCTGTCTTTCCGGAGTTTTTCAACGCACCGTTAATGGGGCTGACTGACCAGAGCCAGCAAATGGATGCGATTCGTTTTCTGGCTGGGTACACCGATCTGTTTAAGCGTGAAATGTCGCAAATGGCGGTCAGTTACAACGTCAATATCATTACTGGCTCTATGCCGCTTCAGGATGGCGATACAATTTATAACGTGTCGTATTTATGCCGTCGCGATGGCTCGGTGGAAGAGCAGTATAAGTTACATATTACGCCACACGAAAAACGCGACTGGGTTATTGAAGGCGGCAACGAAGTCAAAGTTTTTGATACCGACGCCGGACGCATTGGCATTTTGATTTGCTATGACGTCGAGTTTCCTGAGCTTGGCCGCATAATGGCCGATGAGGGACTGGAAATTCTGTTTGTGCCGTTCTGGACGGACACCCGTAACGCCTATTTGCGCGTACGCCATTGCGCTCAGGCTCGTGCGGTAGAAAATGAATGCTATGTGGTTATTTGTGGCAGTGTGGGTAACTTACCTGAAGTAGAAAGTCTGGACGTGCAATATGCGCAGTCGGCTGTATTCTCACCGTCTGACTTTGCTTTCCCGCATGACGCAATTATGTCGGAAACGACACCGAACACCGAAATGTTGATGTTTTCTGACTTAAACCTGGATGAGCTTCGTTATTTGCATCACGAAGGGTCGGTAACGAATAAAAAAGACCGTCGGACGGACATCTATGAGGTATCGCGTAAGCTTATAGGTTAAGGTTCAAAATAGCGCTAAACGGCACCATTGGCTGGCATCGATATAGAGCTGCCCAATATCGGTGCCGTTTAATTTTTGTTTTAAAGGGTGCTTATCCAGAGCATCCCACTCGCCGCGCTCGTAAATTTCGGTCATTTGCAGTAGATAGCCCCAGACACCTTCGCGGCTTTTCAGCCCCTTTGTGATTTCTGAAGAAAGTGGCAGTTGTTTGAGAACATCGTCCATCGGTACCCCCAGTATAATATCCAGTAACGAAAGCATACCGGCTAGAAAAGCGCTGGAGCGATGTTTTTCATTGAGAATTTCGACCGTGACTAACTCCATAAAACGCGCCCGGGTCACTGATTTAATGGTCAGCTCTTCAGGTTGCCCTGCCGAGACATTGGCTAACACCACCAAGGTAACAAAGCGGCGAATTTCGGCATCGCCTAAATAGACTAAAGCGTGCTGAATGTTTTCTATTTTCTTACGGCCGCCGTAAAGTGCGCTGTTCACCAGTTTCAGTAAACTGTATGTCAGCGACAAGTCCTGCTCGATGATCTGCCTTATGGTATTTAAGTCGAGCTCTTTTTTATGAACCTCAGATAATAATGTCAGCTTACTAATACGGTTTGGCGAGAGCGATTTTTGTTGTACGACCTGAGGTTTCTCAAAGAAAAAGCCCTGAAAATAATCGAAGCCCAATTCAAGACAACGTTCAAACTCGTCGTAAGTCTCAACCCGTTCGGCTAAAAGAGGAATTCCCTTTTCTTTGAAGAACCGAATTTTACTTTCGAGGTTTAAGCCCTGCTCCTGAATATCAACTTTCACCATGTTGATCATCGGAATAACCGGATCCCACTGCCCGTCAAAGTCGTGATCGTCCAATGCAATGCGATAACCTTTGGCGGTCGTCGTATTGCAGGCTTCGAGTAAAGGGGCATCAACTCCAACGGTCTCAAGCAGTTCAACCCAAACCGTTCGGGCATTTAAAAAAGAAGGGAAGTCGTTTAACAACGTGCGGGCATGGAAATTGATAAAGGCCTGCTTACCCATGCACAGTGTCTGAATGTCACCCAGTAGGTGCTGCTCCAAAAGCAGTTTGGAAGTTGCTTCATTCGGGTCAATATTCGGAAAGCTATTAGCTGTGCTGTCGCGGAAAAGCAGCTCATAACCATAGACTTTTTGATCTCTGGTTAGTATCGGTTGCCGAGCAATATAGGAATACGACATTGTTATTATTGTCTTCCTTGAAGAAGCATAGGGTTAGTTCTGACCGATTCTCTCGGGTATACTGCTTATATCTAGTCCTATTTTTATAAAAAAGCAATGAGTCCTGAACGATATCAACGAATTAACCAGATGCTGGACAAACGCCAGCCAGACCTCACTGTTGTCATGGAGAACGTGCATAAAAACCATAATTTGTCTGCGGTGGTTCGCTCGGCAGATGCGATAGGCGTCCATGAAATGCACGCGATATGGCTGACCAAAAAGGCGAGGTTGTCCGGCGGAACTGCATTAGGAAGCCAGAACTGGGTAAAAATTCACAATCACAAAACCATTGGTGAAGCGCTGGAGGCAACTCAGGGAAAAGGTATGCAGGTGGTGGTGACTCACTTGTCAGAACACTCTGTAGATTTCCGTGAGGTCGATTACACCAAGCCGACCGCTATTTTACTGGGTCAGGAAAAATATGGCGTAACCGATGAGGCGCTGGATATTGCTGATCATCATGTGATGATTCCTATGGTGGGCATGGTACAGTCACTGAATGTTTCTGTAGCTGGCGCTGTGATGTTGTATGAAGCGCAACGCCAGCGTGAACTGGCGGGACTTTACGATAAAACGCACGTGAGTGCCGAAGAACGACACCGAGTGCTGTTTGAAGGCGGTCATCCGATTTATGCCAAGGCATGCAAGCGTAAGAATATGCCTTATCCGGAGTTGGATGAAAATGGACAAATTGTCGCGGACGAAGCCTGGTGGCTGGCGATGCGTGCAAGATAAGGAGCAAAGGTGGCGGTAAAAGGACTGCAGCACATTCCACTGACGGTACTTAAAGGTGTGGGCGAAAAGGTTGCGGTTAAGCTGCGCAAGCTGGGCTTAGCCTCTGTCAGCGATGCACTGTTGCACCTGCCGCTGCGATACGAAGATCGTACCCAAGTGACCGACGTTGCAAATTTGCGTGCCGGTGTGGCAACCAATGTTTTGGTCACGGTGCGGCATGCCGATATTAAGTACGGCCGTAAGCGCATGCTGATTTGTCAGGCCAGCGATGAAACCGGCAGTATCAGTCTGCGTTTTTTTCAGTTCAGTGCTGCTCAGTTAAAACAATTTGCTCAAGGCACGCATTTATTAGCCTTTGGTGAAGTGCGCCGCGGCATGACCGGCTGGGAGATGATCCACCCGGAGTACCGCGTGGTCAAAGCCGGTGAGCCATTGAATATGCAGGAGACTCTGACACCAGTCTACCCAATGACAGAAGGTGTAACTCAAGGGCTATTGCGTAAGATCATTGAGCAGGCACTGACGTATCTTCAGCCTGGTTCTTTGCCCGAGCTTCTGCCGGAAAAATTAAGGCCCCATCAACTTTCTCTCGAACAAGCGATTTTAACTCTGCACAGACCGCCGGTAGATGTTCCTTTGCATCAGTTGGAGCAAGGCGAGCATCCGGCGCAGCAGCGATTGGCGTCGGAAGAACTTATTGCGCATCAATTAAGTTTGCTGCAGTTACGCCAGTCCCGACAGGCTCAGGCGGGCTTTACCATAAAAGGCAATGGCGCGTTACAAGAGGCATTTTTAAAGCAGTTACCGTTTTCACCCACTGGCGCGCAGGCAAGAGTGGTGAAAGAAATTACCAGCGATATGGCCCGAGGCCAACCAATGATGCGGCTCGTGCAGGGCGATGTTGGCTCGGGCAAGACTCTGGTTGCTGCGCTCAGTGCCCTGGCCGCGATTGAAGCCGGATACCAGGTGGCTTTAATGGCACCAACCGAGCTTTTGTCTGAACAGCATGCTATTACCTTTAGTCAGTGGTTAATGCCGCTGGGCATTAGTGTCGCCTGGTTGAGCGGCAAATCAAAAGGTAAGTCCCGTCAGGAGTTACTGGCACAGTTAAAGCAAGGTGAGATCCAGTTACTGGTTGGAACCCATGCGCTGTTTCAGGCGGATGTTGAATATCAGCGCCTGGCATTGGTTATTATTGACGAGCAGCACCGTTTTGGTGTGCATCAACGGTTACAATTACGAGAAAAAGGCGTTCAGGCCGGTGTGCACCCTCATCAATTGATTATGACCGCAACGCCTATTCCGAGAACCTTAGCTATGACGGCCTATGCCGATCTGGCCACTTCAGTAATTGATGAACTACCACCAGGCCGGACACCGGTCACAACGGTTGCCATTCCGGATACCCGGCGGGAACAGGTGGTGGAACGAGTGCGGGAGGTCTGCACCACTGAGGGTCGGCAAGCTTATTGGGTGTGTACGCTTATTGAAGAGTCCGATGTACTTGAATGTCAGGCCGCAGAAGACACCGCCAATGACTTGCAGGAACAGCTGCCAGGTTTAAGTATTGGGCTGGTGCATGGCAGGCTTAAGCACGAGCAGAAAGAACAGGTGATGCAGGCGTTTAAAGCGGGTGACATTGACCTATTGGTCGCAACGACTGTCATAGAGGTTGGGGTGGATGTTCCTAATGCGTCGCTGATGATCATTGAGAACCCGGAGCGGCTGGGCCTGGCTCAGTTGCACCAGTTGCGCGGACGGGTTGGTCGTGGTTCGGTAGCCAGTCACTGCGTGCTGCTGTATCACAGCCCATTGTCGAAAACGGCGCAGCAGCGACTGGGCGTTTTACGGGAAAGTAACGATGGTTTCGTGATTGCACAGCGAGACTTAGAAATTCGCGGACCGGGTGAATTGCTGGGGCACCGGCAGACCGGCCTGGCCGAATTGAAAGTGGCTGACTTAGAGCGCGATGAAGCGTTAATACCAGAAGCCCAAAATATTGCTCAGCACGTATTAGAGCACTACCCACAAAGCGCTGAAGCGTTAATTGAGCGCTGGTTACCACGTCGTGACCACTATGCTCAGGTGTGATCATCAAGTACACTAGTACAAAATCAGTTCGGGATAGTTAAATGAACGATAAAAACGAAGAATCCATTGACTTTGGGTACCAAAAAGTTGCCCGCAGTCAGAAGAAAAGCCTGGTCGCTGATGTCTTTCAATCGGTAGCGGCAAAATACGATGTCATGAACGACTTAATGTCGTTTGGCATTCACCGTTTATGGAAACGTTACACCATTGACTGCAGTGGTGTTCGCCGCGGTATGAAAGTGTTGGATATTGCCGGAGGAACCGGCGACTTAACCGCGCAGTTTTCACGCCGTGTCGGGGCTGAGGGCGAAGTTGTACTGGCCGATATTAACGACGCTATGCTGAAAGTAGGCCGTGAAAAATTGCGCGACAGCGGCGTTATTGGCAATGTACGTTATGTGCAGGCTGACGCGGAAGAACTTCCGTTTGATGACAATACCTTTGACGTTATTACCATAGCTTTTGGCTTGCGTAATGTCACCGACAAAGACAGAGCTCTGCGCTCTATGCTGCGGGTACTCAAACCTGGCGGGCGTGTATTAATTCTTGAGTTTTCTAAACCGGTATCGGCTACGCTGAACCAGGTGTACGACTTCTATTCGTTCAACATTTTACCCAAAATGGGACAGGCTGTTGCTAACGACTCTGACAGCTACCAGTATTTGGCGGAATCTATCCGCATGCATCCGGACCAGGAAACGCTGAAGTCGATGATGAGCACTGCCGGGTACGAAAAAGTCGATTACCAGAATATGACTGGCGGCGTGGTTGCACTGCACCGAGGGTATAAATTCTGATGACGCTATTACCGCTTATTCCAACTTTGTTGGTTGAAAAGGTAGCGAATAATCTGTTGCACCGTGACCCGGAGTCGGTGGAGCGTTTGCAGCGTCTGGACGGAAAGCGTCTGCGCTTTCATCTGAAAGAACTGCCTTTTGAAATTACCGTGAGTGTGGACACCCACGGTGTGCAGCTCAGTACGTCGGATGAGAGCGATGTAGACTGCCGGATAGCAACAGAAATGGGTGTACTGCCCGAGCTGCAGGATACAGCCAACCTGACGCGACTGATCAAAGCGGATTTACTGGATATTGACGGTGACCCTATGCTGGCGCAACAGGTGGTGAGCTTGTTTAAGTCGTTAAACGTCGACTGGGAAGCGGAACTGGCGAAGACCATAGGCGACGTGCCTGCACACTGGTTGGGTAAGCTTTGGCGTCGCAGCCGCGAGCAAGTAAAAACACAATGGCAACAGCAGCAGCGCTGGGTCCATGGTGTGCTAACTGAAGAGAAAAAACTATTACCGGTAAGAGCTGAATTTGACCAGTTTAAAACCGATTTACAACAGCTGCGGGCTCAAATTGAGCGCCTTGAACGTCAGTGTCGTGAGAAGAAGGGTTAATGATGCGGACGCGTCGCTTTTATAAAATTACCAAAACACTACTGAGCTATGGGTTAGATGATCTTATCCCCGCACGCTGGTTGCCCTGGACCATTCGTCTAGGACGTCATGCGTTGTTTTGGTTACCCAATAAGCACAAAGACAAGCCTGCGGGTGTGCGGTTAAGGCTGGCGCTTGAAGAGCTTGGTCCGGTGTGGGTTAAGTTTGGTCAAATGCTATCTACCCGCCGCGATCTATTACCGCCTGATATTGCGATTGAACTGGCACGTCTGCAGGACAAAGTCCCTCCTTTCGATGGTCATGCAGCGCAGCGTATTATCGAAAAGTCCTTAGGTTTACAGAGTATTAGTGACTGCTTTGCTGATTTTGACACAACCCCTTTGGCGTCGGCGTCAATTGCTCAGGTGCATACCGGTAAACTGAAGAAAAGAGACGGCGAGTTAACGGATATTGTTATAAAGGTTATTCGTCCGGATATCCGCGAGACTATTAATGCCGATTTGGAGCTAATGGAAACTCTGGCATCGGTAGCTGCAAACCATTTACCGGATGGGCGGCGCTTAAAGCCGAAAGAGGTGGTTAAAGAATATCGGAAAACCTTGCTCGATGAGCTGGACTTAATGCGCGAAGCAGGTAATGCAATACAGTTAAAGCGCAACTTTGAAAACTCAGACATGCTTTATATTCCGGTGGTTTACAGTGACTACAGTCGCCATAACGTGATGGTTATGGAGCGCATTGACGGTATTCCGGTAAGCGATATTGCGACCCTGCAAGCTCGTGGTGTCGATATGAAAAAGCTCGCTGAACGGGGCGTTGAAGTCTTTTTCACCCAGGTATTCCGCGACAGCTTTTTTCATGCTGACATGCACCCGGGTAATATTTTTGTGGCGAAAGATGACCCCAGAAACCCGCGTTATATCGGTATTGATTTCGGTATTGTCGGAACCCTTAACCGCGACGATAAGCGCTATTTAGCCGAAAACTTTCTGGCCTTTTTTAACCGTGATTACCGCAAAGTTGCGGAGCTTCATGTTGACTCAGGCTGGGTACCCAAGCACACCAATATTGAAGAGTTTGAGTCTGCCATAAGAACGGTTTGTGAGCCTATTTTTGAGAAGCCACTGGCGGAAATATCCTTCGGACACGTGCTGATCAACTTATTTAATACGGCGCGACGTTTTGAGATGGAAGTGCAGCCGCAGCTGGTTTTACTGCAAAAAACCTTATTGTACATTGAAGGTTTGGGTCGCCAGCTATACCCGGAACTGGACTTATGGAAAACCGCTAAACCATTCCTCGAGCGTTGGATGAATGAGCAACTGGGCTGGCGTGCTGTTGTCCGTTCGGTGAAAGAGAACGCGCCGTACTGGGCTGAGAAATTGCCTGAAATGCCAATGATGCTGTATGAAAACTTACGCCAGCAACACAATATTGATGAACGAGAACGGCAGCTGCGCAGGCAACAGCTTTTAACTCAGAAGCAGGCTTCAACCTCTCTGTTCTGGACGGTATTAACCGGTAGCGGTTTAATTTGTACGACATTACTTTGGAACCAGTCCGAGTTATCTGAGGTTACTATTGGTTCCGGAGTCGTCACTGTTATTCTGGGAATTATGGCCTGGCGTACCCGGCCTAAAACGACAAATAGTGAACTTATTTAACGTAAACGATAGGAAATAAAATGGGTATATCACCTTGGCAGCTCCTCATACTGTTAGTCATTGTTGTCTTGCTGTTCGGCACCAAGCGTCTTCGCAATCTGGGTTCCGACCTGGGAAATGCGGTAAAGGGCTTTAAAAAGTCCATGGGCGATGAAGCGGATGACAAAGATAAAGACGATGACTCGCTGCAACACAAAGAAGAGCATGACGACAAGTCAGATTCGGATAAAACCGGGAAGTCGTAGATGTTCGATATTGGTTTTTGGGAGTTATTGCTTATAGCGATAGTCGGCTTGTTGGTGCTCGGTCCCGAGCGCCTGCCGTCAGCTATTCGCGGCTTTCAGAGAACCTTATCTGGTATCAGGCAATACTCCCAAAAAGTGCAAAGTGAGCTCGATAATGAGCTGCGCATAAAAGAGTTGCACGAGCATTTGAAACAAGCTGAAAGTCAGGACCTGGAAAATTTAAGCCCGGAGCTTCAGCGCTCACTGGTTGAGCTAAGGAACGCGGCAGCCGATGTTCAGCGACCTTATTCAAAAGACAAGCCGGAAACTGACAACAAGCCAAAAACGGACACGGATAAAGGTGCGGAATGAGTGACTCGCCTTTATTAGACCACTTACTTGAACTGAGAAACCGGTTACTGCGCTCTATACTGGTAATTTTGTTGGTGTTTGCTTCACTGGCTTACTTTGCCAATGACATTTACCACTTTGTTGCACAACCTTTGCTCAGTAATATGCCGCTCGGCACGCAAATGATAGCCACAGACGTCGCCGCCCCTTTTTTCACGCCCTTTAAATTAACTCTGGTGGTAGCCCTGGCGCTGGCGGTTCCTTATTTATTATGGCAAGTTTGGGGGTTTATTGCGCCGGGCTTGTATGGACGCGAGAAGCGCTTAGTGATTCCGCTTTTGGCCACCAGCACGTTACTTTTCTATGCTGGCATTGCTTTTGCTTACTTTGTGGTTTTACCTGTTGCTATGGCGTTTTTTACCGGCGCAGCACCGGAGGGTGTCACAGTAGCCACAGACATATCCCGTTACCTCGACTTTGTTTTAGCTATCTTCGTCGCGTTTGGTATTGCGTTTGAAACGCCAGTTGCCATTATGCTGCTTATTTGGACGGGAACCTGCAGTCGGGAGTCGCTGGCGAAAAAACGGCCTTATATTATTGTTGGTGCCTTCGCTATCGGAATGTTGTTAACACCTCCGGATGTTATTTCTCAAACTTTGCTGGCAATACCCATGTGGATGTTGTTCGAGTTGGGCTTACAAGTCAGCCGTTGGTATACGCCGGGTAAGAAGGAAGAGGACGATGTGGTTTGATGCGGGCGTAAACCTAACCAATAAACGACTGTTGAAGGACCTGGATGGCGTCATGCTGAGGGCTCAGCAAGCAGAGGTGCGGAAGCAACTGATCATATCAACCTCTATTGATGAGGCTGAACAGGCCATTAAATTGTGTCAGCAGTTTCCTGAGCAATTGGTGATGACTGTAGGTATTCACCCTCATGATGCCGGTGAAGCGCCTACGGACTACAAACAAAAGTTAAAAGAGTTAGCCCAGCACCCTGGCGTCGTTGCTATAGGAGAGTGCGGACTCGATTTTAATCGCAACTATTCTCCCAGGCCCGAGCAGGAAGCTGTATTTGTTGCGCAAATTGAACTGGCTAATGAGCTCAACCTACCGCTTTATTTGCATGAACGTGACGCCATTGACCGACAAATTGAGCTGCTTAACCAATACTGTGCTGATAACACCTTATGTTTAACGCATTGCTTTACAGGCGGTGCCGATGAACTGAAACGCTATGCCAAGCGCGGTCACTGGTTTGGTATTACCGGTTGGCTGTGTGATGACCGGCGTAATCAGGAGTTGGTAGCGGCGCTGCCGAATTTGCCACTCGACAGATTGGTTTTAGAAACGGATGCGCCGTTTTTATTGCCCAGAGGTATTAAACCGCGTCCTAAAATGAACGAGCCTGCATTGTTACCTGTTATCGGTGAAACGCTGGCAAAGCATCTGCAGATATCAACGCAAAAGTTAGCAGAGTTAACCTACGCAAACACTGAGCGTTTTTTTGGGCCGGGAGAACAAAGTGACTAAAGCATTCTCGCTGAATGTGTTGAAGTGGTTAGTGGCAGCTTTCGTTCTGCTGGTCCTACTGGTGCCCGCAGCTCAGGCGCAACTGTTACCGACAAGCCAGTCGGAACTTGCCATTGAATATACTCACAGCGAGCAAAAACTCGACCTGGAAACAGTCCGAAATTTGTCAGCCAGCCAATGGTCAAAACTGGAGACTGATCGGGCATCCTTTGGTTATACCAGTGACGAATATTGGTTTCGTTTTCAACTTGAAAATAAACCTTACGACCGAATTCTGCACATTGCCTACCCGTTACTCGACGAGCTGACCATTTATATCATTCAGCCTGAAGGAGTAAGAACTTACCAGATGGGTGACACGGTGCCTTTTGGTGAGAGGCCGATACCCACTTCAGAGTTTGCGGTTCCATTACCTGAAAATACCAACGGTGAGATTTACATAAAAACCAATACTCAAAGCTCTATGCGTCTGCCTATCGCAGTGCGAACTGAAATTGGTTTCTTTGAAACGCAAATGAACCGACGAATAGCTGAAGGTGTTTACTTTGGCGTTTTGCTTTGTATGGCGGTTTACAACTTGTTTGGTTTTATCGCTTCACGGGAACCAGAGTTCGGCGTTTATTCACTTTATACCTTATTTTTTGCCGGCCTTATGTTGTCGCTGGAGGGTCTGGGTTTCCATTATCTTTGGCCTAATTCCCTGTATTTGCAAGATAAAGGGATTCCCATATTCGGGAGTTTAACCTTTTTAACGGCTGCCTTATTTGCTTATCAGCTGCTTGAACTTAAGCGTTATCGGTACACATGGGGCCGGGGGCTGATGGTTATGGCGTTTCTGTCAGCTATCAGTCTGTTAATTGCAATTTTTGCCAGTTATCGAATCAGCATCCACGTGCTGCTGAGTCTGGCAGTGCCGGGCTGTCTATTCCTGTTACTTGTCGGCGCTTACATGTGGCGTAAAGGCTTTGTCTACGCCCGTATTTTCACGCTGGCCTGGTGCAGTTTACTGGTCTCGGTTGTTGCTAACTCGTTGGGATACCTTGGCGTTATTGACAGCATGTTCATTCAACGCCATGCCATTATGATAGGCTCCGGTATTGAGATCCTGCTGCTGTCCTGGGTGCTGGCTGTACGTTATAGCGAACAACGCAAAGAGCGGCTGCTGGCCGAGAAACGCTATAACCGTGAGCTTGCAGAAAGCGTCGATGAACGTACATTCGAGCTGCAAGTCGCTTTAAGAGAATTGCAGGATGTAAATACCGAGCTGGAGCAAAAGAACACTGAAGACCCATTAACAGGGCTTTATAATCGCCGTTACTTTCAGCAGCATCTTGATAGAGAACTAAGACGAACGTTACGCCGTGAGTTGCCACTGGCGTTATTAATGATTGACGTTGATCACTTTAAGCCCGTTAATGACACCCATGGGCATTTGGCAGGTGACCAAATCTTGCAGCAGCTGGCAAGTTTAATGCAGAAACATGCAAAGCGTGCTGCTGATATTGTGTGCCGTTACGGTGGCGAAGAGTTTGCCATCATTCTTCCTGAAACCGACTTACAGGAAGCTGAGATTTTTGCAAAGCAATTGCTTGAGCAAGTTCGTGAAACTGAGTTTGAAACCAATGCCGGCTTGCTTAAAATTACCTTGAGTGTTGGCGTTATCTCCACCAGTGCACGTATTTTTGATAACGTTGATGAACTCTTTAAAGCCGCAGATGACGCATTGTACGCCGCGAAACATGACGGCCGCGACCGAGTTGCGGTGCAGTAACTAATTAGGAGTCAAAGATGATAAACCAGGGTGCTTTTCCGGGCAGACGACTGCGACGCTTACGCCGCCATGACTTTAGCCGGCGTCTTGTGGCGGAAAATCAGTTAAGTGTTGATGATCTCATTTATCCGATGTTTGTACTGGAAGGTGACAATCAGCGCGAACAAGTCAGCTCCATGCCTGGTGTTGAACGCGTCAGTATCGACTTGCTGCTTCAGGAATGTGCAGAGCTGGTCGGCCTGGGTGTTCCTATGGTCGCATTATTCCCCGTTACGCAGACATTGGCAAAGTCGGAAATGGCAGAGGCTGCTTATGACGATAACGGATTAGCCCAGCGCGCGGTTAAAGCGATAAAAGCGCAGTTTCCTGAATTGGGTGTTATGACCGACGTTGCTCTGGATCCGTTCACGACTCATGGTCAGGACGGCATTATCGATGACAGCGGCTATGTACAGAACGATATTACCACCGATATTTTAGTCAAGCAGGCCTTGTCTCATGCGCGCGCCGGTGCTGACGTTGTGGCGCCGTCTGATATGATGGACGGCCGCATTGGTGCTATTCGAAACGCGCTGGAGTCTGAAGGCTTAATTAATACACAAATTATGGCGTACTCGGCTAAATATGCCAGTGCGTTCTACGGTCCGTTCCGCGATGCTGTCGGCTCTGCAGGTAACCTGAAGGGTGGCAATAAAAAGACCTATCAGATGGACCCTGCAAACTCAGATGAAGCCCTACAGGAAATAGCATTGGATATTCAGGAAGGCGCTGACATGGTTATGGTAAAACCGGGTATGCCTTATTTGGATATCGTGCGCCGGGTTAAAGACAACTTCGGGGTACCAACTTTCGCTTACCAGGTGAGCGGCGAATACGCCATGCTACAGGCTGCCATTACTAACGGTTGGTTAGGTCAGGATGTTATCGAAGAGAGTCTGTTAAGCTTTAAGCGTGCAGGCGCCGACGGCATTCTCACTTATTTTGCAAAAACGGTTGCACAACACTTAGCTGAGAAGAAACGTTAAGCTGTGATTTCATTGGCAAGCTGTGCGAGTAGCCCCTCGCGCAGTGCGCCTGTAGTAACCTCAAATTTATCGACATTGAGTGTTTTTAGCACGGCAAACAGTATGGTGATTCCACCAACTAGAACAGCCCGACGGTCATCCCTTAAGCCGGCAAAATTAAGGCGTTCCACTTGTCCCTGTTCAATACAGCGCTGAATCAGTTGACCTAACCAATCCCGGCTTAGTACCTGCAGGCCTTCTGCTGTCGCAATTTCACTGATTGCACGAAAAGTACCTGACGCTCCCAATACTCTTAACCAGCCATGCTTTTGGTAAGCATCAACATAAGGAACAAGTAACTGCTCGGCGGTTTTTGATGCTTGCTCAATGCTTTCGCTGTCAATGCGCCCCTGTTTAAAGAAGCGGTTTTGAAAAACCACACAGCCCATATCGAGACTGTTGAGAATATTGGCCCGGGAGCCGTTGCCTGCAATAATTTCCGTGCTGGCGCCGCCAATATCAATGACAAGGACCTTGTCTTTGCATTGAGAAGCACTGCAAACGCCGGCATAGATCAATTCGGCTTCGCGTTCACCGGTAATGATTTCAATGGGAGAGCCCAGCACAGCTTCAAATTTAGCAAGAAGCTGTGCTTGATTACTGGCTTTACGCAAAGCAGCAGTCGCCACTGCTTTAACGGCATGTGGCTGAAAACGTTCAAGCTCTTTCGCAAACAAATTCAGGCAATGTGCACCGCGTGAAATAGCCGGGTCGTCTATGCTGTCATTCTCATCGAGTCCGTCAGCTAAACGAACCTTTTGCTTATGGCGGGCCAAAATACGGGGTTTAGGGAAGAACCCGGTCATGGAAACTTCTGCCATCAACAAATGAAAACTGTTGGATCCCATGTCGATGGCAGCGAGTTTACGCTTTTTTGCAGGCATATTACGACGCGTTGCGCGGTGGTCCTGAGCGACGACCACGAGGCTTACCCTTGCCTCCGCCGCCGGAGTTGTGGCGACGGCGACGCTGTACAGGACGAGGGCGTCTTAAGTCTGACAGTAAAGCGTCAGGGTCGTATTTGGTTACCGGAATGGTGTGACCAATATAGTCTTCAATAGCCGGTAAGTTGTAGACGTACTCTTCGCACGCCAGGCTGATAGCTGCACCACTGGCTCCGGCACGTCCGGTACGGCCTATACGGTGTACATAGTCTTCGCAGTCGTCAGGCAGGTCGAAGTTATACACATGCGTCACTTCGGGAATATGCAGACCACGTGCCGCAACATCGGTTGCGACTAAAAAGTCGAGTTTACCTTCGGCAAAGTCTTCCAGAATGCGTAAGCGTTTTTTCTGCGGGACATCGCCGGTGAGCAGACCTGCGCGGTGTTCATTCGCAACCAGCCAGCCGTGTACTTTCTCACAACCATGCTTGGTATTTGCGAAAACAATAGCTTTATCTGGCCAGTCTTCTTCAATAAGCGTGAGTAATAACGGGAATTTTTCCGGCTTCGAAGGATAGAACAACTCTTCGGTTACCCGTGTCGCGGTTTTCTGTGACGGTTCGACCTCAAGCTTAGTTGGTGCGTTCATGTGCTCGTAGGCAAGCTCCTGCACGCGATAAGACAATGTCGCCGAAAACAGAAGATTTAAGCGCTTGGTCGGTTCCGGCATTTTCTGCAACAAATAACGAATGTCATCGATAAAGCCAAGGTCAAACATGCGATCAGCTTCATCCAGAACCACAACCTCAATGTCGTTGAGACTGAACAGACCTTGCTTATAAAAATCGATAAGCCGCCCTGTGGTACCAACCAGTATGTCGGGTTGTGAAGCTAGCTGCTCTTTTTGGCCTTCGTAACCTTCGCCGCCATAGATAACGCCCATTTTTAATTCACAGTGCTCAATAAGAGCATCGGCGTCGTGCGCTATCTGAATAGCCAGTTCGCGAGTAGGAGCCATAATGAGTGCACGTGGCCCCGATTCTGTTTTTTCGGACGATTCGTTCTGCATTAAGCGGTTGAAAGTAGCCAGCAGAAATGCCAAGGTCTTTCCTGTACCTGTCTGGGCTTGGCCGGCAACATCACGCTCAGAGAGAGCAACAGGCAGACTTAACGCCTGAATTGGAGTACAATACTCGAATCCGGCACTGGATATTGCTTGCTGGATTTTGGGGTGAAGCGCCAAATCAGCAAAGCGAGTTTCTGTAAGATGTGTTTTAGTCATAAGTTATAAGCATATCAGTTTGCGCTTGTATTCAAAAACAGAAATAATACTATTCTAATATTTCCACGCGAAGAAAGTAGCGGAGAGTACCATGAGTGACGCAATAGTTCAGCTAAGTGATGACAGTTTTGATGCTGATGTCATTAATTCCGATAAACCCGTATTAGTCGACTTTTGGGCTGAGTGGTGTGGACCATGTAAAATGGTAGCGCCTATTCTTGATGACATTGCCAGCGAATACGCTGACAAATTGGTTATCGGCAAGCTGAATGTCGACCATAATGAACAAACACCACCTAAGTACAACATTCGTGGCATTCCAACGTTATTGTTGTTTAAAGGCGGTGAAGTTGTTGGAACCAAAGTGGGCGCATTATCACGTGCTCAGTTAACCGAGTTCCTTGAGCAGCATATTTAATGATTGTCAAAAAGCGGCGCGTTATGCGCCGTTTTTGTTGAGAAAACTGGACGGATTGCTTTTTTGGTGATAACTTCTGCTCATTAACTGTTCATACGGGTTCACCAACTCCACCGGTTAGCCTGTTTTAAAATGAAACTTCTGTTTCTGGTTTCGCACTTCGCGAATTCCGAAAGTTCCAATTGTTTTACTTTCTAGAGTCAAATTAAAAAAGGCTTTGTGTTCAATCGATAACTCGAAAACCCTCCTATGAATCTAACAGAACTTAAAGACAAACCCGTAAACGAGCTGGTTCAGCTCGCGGACTCAATGGGCCTTGAGAATATGGCCCGCTTGCGCAAGCAAGACATCATTTTCGCTATTTTAAAAGCTCATGCTAAAAGTGGTGAAGACATTCACGGTGGCGGTGTGCTGGAAATTCTGCAGGATGGCTTCGGCTTCTTGCGTTCAGCCGACTCGTCTTACCTGGCTGGTCCGGACGATATTTACGTCTCACCAAGCCAGATTCGTCGCTTTAACCTGCGCACGGGTGACACTATCGGCGGGAAAATTCGCCCACCGAAAGACAGTGAACGTTATTTTGCCCTGCTGAAAATTCGCGAAGTTAACTTCGACAAGCCTGAAAACTCCCGCAATAAAATCTTATTTGAAAACTTAACACCGCTGCACGCGGAAGAGCGTTTTCATCTAGAGCGTGGTAACGGCAGTAAAGAAGATATCACTGCACGGGTACTGGACTTATCTGCTCCTATCGGTAAAGGTCAGCGCGGACTTATTGTCGCGCCGCCAAAAGCGGGTAAAACCTTACTATTGCAGAATATTGCGACTTCTATCGCGGCAAACCACCCGGATGCTGAACTGATCGTTCTATTGATTGATGAGCGTCCGGAAGAAGTTACCGAAATGCACCGCCTGGTGCATGGTGAAGTGGTTGCTTCAACCTTTGATGAGCCTGCCAGCCGTCACGTTCAGGTAGCTGAAATGGTTATCGAAAAAGCGAAACGCCTGGTTGAGCACAAAAAAGACGTGGTGATTCTGCTGGATTCAATTACTCGTTTAGCCCGTGCTTATAACACCGTTATTCCAAGTTCCGGTAAAGTGTTAACCGGTGGTGTGGACGCTAACGCATTGCATAAGCCGAAGCGTTTCTTCGGCGCTGCTCGTAATGTTGAAGAAGGTGGTAGCTTAACCATTATCGCAACTGCTCTAATTGATACCGGTTCGAAGATGGACGAAGTCATCTACGAAGAGTTTAAAGGTACCGGTAACATGGAGCTGCACTTGAATCGTAAGTTGGCTGAACGTCGTGTGTTCCCGGCAATTGACTTCAATCGTTCAGGTACACGTCGTGAAGAGTTGTTAACGACTCCGGACGAGCTGCAGAAAATGTGGATCCTGCGCAAAATCATGCATCCAATGGGTGAAGTTGAGGCCATGGAGTTCTTGATTGACCGTCTGCAGATGACCAAAACCAATGACGAATTCTTCGAGTCGATGAAACGTCAACGCAACAGCTAAGCGGCGTATGAAATATCAAGATTTGCGCGATTTCATCGCGCTCCTGGAGGAGCGCGGTGAACTTAAACGCATCCAACAAGAAATCGACCCCTACCTAGAAATTACCGAAATATCAGACCGCACCTTAAAAGCCGAAGGCCCTGCCTTATTGTTTGAAAACGTGAAAGGCCACGATATGCCGGTATTAGCTAACCTGTTTGGTACGCCAGAGCGGGTGGCTTTAGGTATGGGGCAGGAATCGGTGACCGCTTTACGGGATGTCGGTAAGTTGCTGGCGTTTTTAAAAGAGCCGGAGCCACCTAAAGGCTTTCGTGACGCACTGAATTTACTGCCCAAGTATAAAAAAGTGCTGAGTATGTCGCCAAAAAGCATTAAAAAGGCGCCGTGTCAGCAAGTGGTCATGAGTGGCGATGACGTTGACTTAACCAAGTTGCCGATTCAGCATTGTTGGCCGGGCGATGTTGCCCCTTTAGTGACCTGGGGTCTTACGGTAACTCGAGGTCCGCATAAAGAACGTCAGAACTTAGGCATTTATCGCCAGCAACTTTTAGGGCCGAATAAGCTCATTATGCGTTGGTTGTCGCACCGCGGTGGCGCGTTGGATTTCCAGGAGTGGTGTCAGCAGCATCCGGGTGAAAAATTCCCTGTGTCGGTAGCCTTAGGTGCTGATCCTGCGACCATTTTAGGTGCAGTAACACCGGTGCCGGACAGCTTGTCTGAATATGCTTTTGCCGGGCTGCTGCGCGACAGCAAAACCGAAGTGACGCAATGCATCAGCAATGAACTACAAGTACCGGCGCATGCAGAAATCATTCTTGAAGGTTACATCGAGCCGGGCGAAATGGCGCCGGAAGGGCCTTATGGCGACCATACCGGGTATTACAACGAAGTGGATGAGTTCCCGGTATTCACCGTGACTCACGTAACTCATCGTAAAGACCCAATTTACCACAGCACTTATACCGGACGTCCACCGGACGAACCTGCGGTGCTGGGCGTTGCTTTAAATGAAGTTTTTATTCCGTTGCTGCAAAAACAGTTTCCGGAAATTGTCGATTTTTATTTACCACCGGAAGGCTGTTCGTACCGTTTAGCCGTAGTCACTATGAAAAAGCAGTACCCGGGCCACGCCAAGCGCGTGATGATGGGGGTCTGGTCGTTCCTTCGTCAGTTTATGTACACCAAGTTTGTGATTGTGTGCGACGACGATGTGAATGCGCGAGACTGGAAGGATGTGATTTGGGCCATGACGACCCGAATGGATCCGGCACGCGACACTACCTTGGTTGAGAACACGCCAATTGATTACCTTGACTTTGCCTCTCCGGTGTCTGGTCTTGGATCAAAAATGGGAATGGATGCAACCAATAAGTGGCCAGGCGAAACTGACCGCGAATGGGGCGAGCCTATTGTCATGAGTGAAGATGTTAAACAGCGTGTCGACGAGCTGTGGGACGAACTGAACATTATGGAGTCGTGAATGAGTCAACAAATGACCTGTAAAGCCGAAATTTCGCGCCAGTTAGCGGACGCTGTTTGGGAAGTGCGTTTGCAACTGCCGCAACCGGTTGAATTTAAAGCAGGCCAATATCTGATGGTAGTCATGGGTGAAAGAGACAAACGGCCGTTTAGCATTGCTTCATGTCCTTCAGATAAAAGTGAGTGGTTACTTCATGTTGGCGCTACGCCGGATAACAGCTACGCAATGGAAGTTTTGGATAAAGTGCGCGCCGACGGGGAACTAGAGATTGATGCGCCGGATGGTAGCGCCTTTTATCGTCAGGAAAGTACCCAGCCTGCGGTTTTAATTGCCGGTGGTACAGGGTTTTCTTATGCTTACTCCATTTTGCAGCAGCATTTACGCTTGTCACCAGAGCGATCACTAAGCCTTTATTGGGGAGCAAAAAGCCTAAGCGACCTGTATTTGCATGACGAATTGGAACGCTTAGCAAGCCAGTACGAACATTTCGATTATCATCCGGTGGTCGAAGACGCGGATAACGACTGGTCTTATTCAATTGGCTTAGTACATCATGCGGTTATGGCGAGACAGAAAAACTTGCCGGACTGTGAGGTCTATATGGCTGGACGTTTTGAGATGGTGCGCGTTATCCGCGACGACTTTGTGGCTAAAGGCGTGCCGTTAGAGAATCTTTACGGCGATGCCCTGTCCTTCATTTAATTGTACTGAAAGTAAATTTGTTTAACGAATAAGCTGCGTTATACTGACGCCGCTTTACCAAGGGGTGCCGGCAACGGCTGAGATGCATTAGCGAACCCTTAAAACCTGATCCGGTTAATACTGGCGTAGGGATGGTAGAAAACCCGTCTAATACAGCCTTACCGGATCGTTTCTGACTCTGTTGTTTTGAGGAAATGATCCATGAAAATAATCCATTCATACCTGGCAGCCAGCATAACTATTGCGTTATTCACGTCACCTGTGTTTGCTGATGTTGCAGAAGACACTCAAGATACGCAAGACATAGAAATTATTGAAGTGAGTGGTGACTTTCACCGCCGTACCTTAAATGAAACCACCAGCAGTGTTTCTATTATCGATAAAGACGCCATGCAGCAGCGTCATTCTCAGCATTTGCAGGACACCCTGAATAGCTTTGCCAACGTAAACTTCTCAGGTGGTACCTCCACGGCTCGTTTCATTCAAATTCGTGGTATTGGCGAGCGTTCTCAGTTTGTTGATCCGGTGACACCGTCTGTCGGCTTATTGATTGATGGCATTGATTACAGCGGACTAGGCAGTGCCGCGTCGCTTTTCGATATTAATCAGGTCGAAGTTTTCCGTGGTCCGCAAAGTGGTCGCTTTGGGGTGAATGCGATGGCAGGCTTACTGTTGCTTGATAGCACGGCACCGAGCAGCGATTTTAACGGTGAGTTTCAGTTATCGGCGGGAAATTATTCTGAAGCCATGGGTGGTTTAGCCATGGGCGGTAGCCTGGGAGTATTGGGTAACGTGCGTTTCTCAGTCAGTCAGTTTCGACAAGACGGCTATATGGAAAATACATACCTGGATAGGGATGACACTGAACAGCGCGATGAGTTAAGTGCCCGCTTACTGCTCGATACTGAGCTTAGCAAAGACTGGTTACTGCAGACGGTTCTGCATTATAACGATGTCGATAATGGTTACGACGCTTTCAGTCTGGATAACACGCGCGAGACTCTGTCTGATGAGCCGGGTTTTGACCGTTTAGAAAGTCAGGCGCTGCGTTTGCAGTTGAGTTACCTGGGCTTTGATAACAGCAGACTGGAAATGTCCGTTAACCAGCTAGATGCAGACACGGGTTATGCCTACGATGAAGACTGGACTTACGAAGGTATCGCTCCGGGCTGGGAATATTCTTCTTTTGACGCGTACTTCCGTGAACGTGACGACAAAACTGCCGAAGTTCGCTGGCTTTCAGATGATCCTGAAGCTCTTTTTGGCATTGACAGTGAATGGGTCCTGGGCCTGTATTACTACGATAAGTCGGTACAGTTAACCCGCGATTACTTTAATTGGGATTTAGGCGTGCCGGCCATTTTTGAAAGCGATTATGACAGCAAGCACGGTGCGTTGTACGGCGAGTTGACTCAACACTGGACTGACCGTGTTAGCACCATTACCGGTTTGCGGGTTGAGCGTTATAACAATGACTATCTGGACAGTCGGGGCGTCACGGCAGAACCAGAAGACACTATGGTTGGCGGGAATTTCAGTCTGCGCTACCAAGCTTCCGATGAGAGTTACCTGTACGCAACAGTAGCTCGAGGTTATAAAGCCGGAGGTGTTAACGGGGAAGCCCTGGGTAAAGCTGAAGATCAGGGACTGGAAGAATTAGAAAACTATCTATTAGAACGAGCAACTTTCGCGCCTGAAATTCTCTGGAGTACTGAGTTAGGTGTTAAAGGTAGTAGCCCCGATGGCCGTTTAACTTCACGGGTTAGCGCGTTTTACCACTGGCGCGACGATGTTCAGCTAAAAGGTTGGGTGAATCGCGATCAGTCTTTTGTCGGTTATATCGAAAATGCAGCGGAAGGCACGGGTTATGGCCTGGAAGCAGAAATTCGAAATCAGTTTACTGACTGGCTGGCTGTTTTCGCTTCCGCCAGTTGGTTAAAAACCGAAATTGACGGTTTTGTCACGGAAGACGGTATGGACATGACGGGCCGTGAACAGGCGCAAGCACCTAACTACCAGTTTAATATTGGCCTTGAGGGCTGGGTCGGCGAGAACTTCCAGTGGGTGATTCAGGCCGACGGCAAAGATGAATTCTATTTCTCCGATTCGCATAACCAAAAAGCCGATAGCATGGCAGTATTGCACCTTGCGTTGAACTATCATTACCAAGACTGGCGTATCAGTTTCTGGGGTCGTAATTTAGCAGATGAAGACTATCAAATTCGTGGCTTCTATTTTGGTAATGACCCACGTAAAGAGTACATCCCCGAAACTTACGTGCAGTATGGTGAGCCTCGTCGCTTTGGGGTTACTGTCAGTAAGTCGTTTTAAAGGAGGGTAACATGCAAGTTTCAGTGGAAATGTCGTTGTATCCTTTAGCTGACAACTATCTGGATACCATAAAAGACTTTATTGAGCGCTTAAACCAGCATTCAGAGTTAACGGTTCTGACCAATACGATGAGCACCCAAGTCTTTGGTGAGATGCAGGACGTTATGCGTATTTTAGGTGAAGAAATGGAACTGCTTTTTCAAAATGTGCCTTCGAATGTTCTGGTTTGTAAGTTTATTAATAAGGATTTAAGGCCGGAGAATGCTTGAGTCTTCGCTCGAGTTCTGGCTTGAACAGCTAATGGTCAGCTCCCCCTGGGAACTGACCGCTTTAGTTCTGGCGCTTGGCTATCTCGTACTGGCCGCGCATCAACGACAATGGTGTTGGGCTGCTGCCGCGGTCAGCTGTACTATTTACGCCGTATTGTTTTGGCAGGGCCGGTTGTATATGGAGTCTTTGCTGCAGACTATATACATTGCTTTGGCCGGATATGGCTGGTGGCAATGGCAACGTCAGCAAAGCGCCGCAAAAGAGAGTCCTGACGGTGCAAAGTATCCGCTGCGATGGCACCTTATACAATGGGCGTGGTTAGTTCCCCTGGCCGCTTTAATTGCTTATTTGTTGTCGGTCTACACAGACGCGGACGCAGTGTGGCTAGACACTTATACAACGGTCTTCAGTTTGTTAGCTACTTGGTTGGTAACCAAGAAGGCGTATGAAACCTGGTGGTACTGGCTGGTCATAGACAGTGTTTACGTTTATTTGTACGCCAGCAAAGGCTTTGTTGCTACTGCTTTGCTTTTTGTTGTTTACCTTATTCTGGTTGTTTACGCCATGTGGCGCTGGCGCCATGACACTCAGTTAAAGTCCGTGGGCGAAATTGGGTGATAGATAAGCCAGAAGAAATACAGCTTTTAGCGTCCGGGCAGTCCAATCAGGCCTTACGCTTAATAACGGACACTGACGACTACGTATTGAAACGTTGGCGGAATGAAGAAGTATTTGCGGTTGACAGAGAGCGGGAAGTATCGCTTCAGCAGCAGCTGGCCAAGCTTTCTTTAGCGCCGGAAGTATTGGATTACCACACTGGGCAAGGTTGGCTATTGCAACCTTATTACAAAGCCCCTTCGCTAGAGCAGGTCACTTTATCTCCGTTAATTAAAGCCACAGTGCTGGCTGAGACACTGGCCAAAATTCACTCCGTGCGCGTTGATGTTCCAACCTGGTCAATGGCGGATCGGATTGAGCATTACTTGCAGCAACTGCAAGCTTTTGACGCACCCTCTGTAACCGTTATGCGGCAGCAGCTAAAACCTATTGCCTCAGTTATTGACGACTGGCTCAGTTTTCCTGTGTTGTGTCACAATGACTTATCGATGAACCATATTTTGATGACCGACCCAATGAGAATCATTGACTGGGAATATGCGGGCATAGGAAATCCGCTGTTTGATATTGCCAGTACCATAAAAATTAACCGGCTAAATAGTGAAATGGTCGAGCGTTTAATTTCTGATTATGAAAAACGAACTCACTACCAGGTTGATCGACAACGTTTGTCACAATGGTGTGAGTTTGTGGAATGGCTGAACAAAGTGTGGCAGCATTTGTTCCGACATACCTCTTAATGTGAACACACTGCCATGACGGATAGAAAACTGACGGAACGCGTGTACGGTTATTTAGCTGAAGACGAAGATGCCCGTGTATGTAAAGACATTCCTGAATCAGCCTGTAATGAGCAGCCTCGCTCGTTTGTTTTAATGTTGCTATCGTTAATGTTAACAAAGTTGGGCGATAGCTTGGTCAGCGCCCGTTTGGTACTGCCGTGGATGCTGAGTTCGCTCGGAGCCCCTGCTATATTCATTAGTGCGCTGGTACCACTACGTGAATCATTAGCTCTATTACCTCAGCTTTTTGTTGCTCAAAAGCTTCGTGAACAACCGGTACGCAAATGGTTCTGGGTTGCCGGTAGTATCGGTCAGGCACTGTCCCTGTTGGCCATGTTGTTTGCAGTAGCGACCTTAGATGGCGATATGCTGGGCTGGTCGGTTGTTATATTGCTGGCGCTGTTCAGTTTGTCACGAGGAATTTGTTCGGTAGCCAACAAAGATGTGACTGGAAAAACGGTGTCTAAAACCCGCAGAGGGCGCATGTCGGGTGTCGCGGCTTCGGCTGCCGGACTGCTGACCTTACTCACTGCACTCGTCATCATTTTTGCTCCGGAGATGGATGGTCAGCGACCTTTGTTTGTTGTTCTTCTAGGAGCGGGAGTTGTGTTATGGGTGGTTGCTG
The DNA here is from genome assembly GCF_051842325.1 of Idiomarina sp. ST10R2A5. Taxonomy (NCBI): domain Bacteria; kingdom Pseudomonadati; phylum Pseudomonadota; class Gammaproteobacteria; order Alteromonadales; family Idiomarinaceae; genus Idiomarina; species Idiomarina sp. ST10R2A5. The sequence goes on from NZ_JBNIEX010000011.1 coordinate 56,425, forward strand.
CACTGCTTTATGCAGGGATCCCTGAAGTTGCGGGGGCAACAGAAGGCGGCGGCAATGCGTTGACCGAAGCAGTAAAATCAATGTCGCTGCTTTGGGAGAATCGTCAGTTTGGTCATTTTGTGGTATCACGTGCGTTATTGGTAGCGGCTGCTTTCGCCATTCCTTACATTGTGGTTTTAATACAGCGAGAAGGCGAAGCCGAGTTAACAAGCTTAGGCAGCTTAATGCTGGCCAGTGGGCTTGCCGGTTTACTGGCAGGGCGTTTTTGGGGGCGTTGGTCTGACTCCGCCAGTCATCATGTTATGGCTGCCGCTTCCGTTATGTCGACCCTGGTTATGGGCATAGCTTTAGCCCTTTATTATTGGGCCCCTGATGCGCTAGGTATGCAATGGGTGGCAGCTGCTTTGTTGTTCAGTTCAGCGGTGGCTCACCACGGCGCCAGAGTTGGGCGAAAAACTTACTTAGTGGATATGGCAACTCAGGATAATAGAGCGCAATTGACCGCCGTATCTAACACAGTAATGGGTGTTGTGCTTTTAGCGGGTTTATTGTTGGGCTGGGTTGATGCTGCTTACGGCGTAGCTGCGGTACTGTGGGTGCTGGCTGCTATAGGTGTTATTGCAACCTTTACAGCATTGCGATTGCCAGACGTATCAGGTTGATACGCCCGGCTAACCGAATCCGTTATTTTCCGCGAATTACCGCGTAGAGGCCAACAATCACAGCGGCAACTCCACCAATTAAATACCAAATGGTGTTGTCAGTTGGCTCATTTGTCGCCATTTCAGACATTTCAGAAGCCAGAGACTGAGAAGCTTCATAAGAAAAATACAGTAAAATAGCACCAACAACTAATAGAACAATACCTACGATACGAGTCATAAAGTCTTCCTTTTGTTGTGTTAACAACTTATCAATATAAAGCAGTGAGCAAGATCTTCAAGTTTCCTTACGAAATTTTGATCTATGTCATCTGATATATTCCCAAACCAGAAAAATGTCGGTAATTGTTAAAGGGCTAATCGCGTTTAAAACGAAAATAACAAAAGTAAGGCGGAACTATGAGCAGAGCATCTTTCAAGCTGGGTTATTTAGCCCTTTCACTGTCTGCCGCGTTAGCAATTCCGAATACCGGTTTTGCACAGCAGGCAGACGTTAATGCAGAATCAGACGAATCGATGGAGCGCATTGTTACCCTGGGTTCTCGAGTGAACGGTCGTACAGCAACTGAGTCGGCATCGCCTATCGATATTATTTCCGCTGAGCAACTGGTGAATACCGGTGCAACGGAATTAGGTAAAGCTCTGCAAATGAGTGCACCGTCTTTTAACTTCTCCAGTACCACTATCTCTGATGGCTCCGATATTATTCGTCCGGCTACTTTGCGGGGACTTAACCCTGACCAGGTATTGGTGCTGGTTAATGGTAAGCGTCGCCACCAACAAGCTCTTGTGAACGTACAGGAAACGATTGGTAAAGGCTCTGCTGGTTACGATATTAACGCTATTCCTATTACAGCGGTTGAGCGTGTTGAAATTCTTCGTGATGGAGCCGCCGCTCAGTACGGTTCTGATGCGATAGCTGGTGTTATTAACATTACGCTGAAAAGTTCTGACGGCGGAAGTATTTCAGCGGAAGTTGGACAAACTTATGAAGGCGATGGCGAAGTTAATACCGTTGGTATCAACTTTGGTAAAGAGTTTGATAAAGGCTTCTTCAACGGAACGTTAGAATACCGTGACCGTGGTATGACAAATCGTGCGGCACCAGCTGAGGCCTCATTGATTGGTGACTGGTCGTCACCCAGTGGCGACCCTGTGGTTCGCCTGCATATTGGTGACGCAGACTCTGAAAACTTATACGCCTGGTTTAACTCCGGCTTTAACTTGAACTCCAGCACAGAACTCTATGCCTTCGGTGGTGTTTCAACTCGCGATGGTGGGTCTTCGGGCTTTTTCCGTGGCAGAGGACACCCCAGAACAATCGAAGCCATTTATCCGGACGGCTTCTTACCAAAACTAGAAACCGAGGCGGATGACCAGTCTCTGGCGGTTGGTATTCGAGGTGATCTGCCGAATGCCTGGTTATGGGATGCGAGCGTTGTCTACGGTAAAAATGAATTCGGCTTTAATTCATCGAACTCAGCGAATGTCAGTTGGTACTATGAACCTCACCCAGATGGTGGCATTTACGGTGAAACCCCTACGTCAGCCTTCGACGGTGAGTTAGTGTTTGAGCAAACTACGTTCAATTTAGACTTTAACGGAACCGTTGATATAGACAATGAACTGCTTTATTTAGCTTTCGGGCTGGAAATGCGCCAGGATGGTTATGAGATAAATCCGGGTGATCCTGTTTCCTGGGCTTATGGCCGGACCAATGATCCCAGTGTGGAAATCGTAACCCCATCGGGAGCTGGTGCAGAGGCTGGTATACAAGGCTTCCCGGGCTTTAGCCCAAGCCAGGCTGTGGATGCAACTCGTGACAGCTATGGTGCTTATGTCGATGCAGAATATTATGTGACTCCTGACTTTTTGTTAGCTGGTGCGTTGCGTTACGAAGACTACGACATAGCGGGTGACAACATCTCCGGTAAGCTTTCTGCTCGTTATGACATCGATAGCGACTTCTCTGTTCGAGGAACGGTAGCGACAGGCTTCCGTGCGCCGGGTGTGCAGCAAATTTATTACAGTCAGGTATCGACAAATATTGTTAATGGGACCTTGGTGGAAACAGGAACCATAGCTAATGATGATGAAGTGGCGCGTCAGTTTGGTATTAACGCACTCGAGGAAGAAACTTCTGAGAGTATTAGTTTAGGTTTAATTAAGCGCTTCGATAGTGGCTTTGATCTAACAATGGATTTCTACCAAATTAATATCGATGATCGGATTGTTTTGTCGGAATCTTTAACAGCCAGTGTCGGTGCGGAGTTTGGCCAGGTCCTGGAGGATAATAACCTTGGTGCGGCTCAGTTTTTTACCAACTCTGTTGATACAAAAACAACAGGTTTAGATGTCATTGCCTCATATCCAACTGAGCTTCTGGACGGTAATCTGAACTTAACCGCCGCTATGACCTTTATGAATACTGACGTTGAACAGGTTAATTCGGTGTCTTCATTAATTCCGGGCGAGCAAATTTTTAACGATACCCAAATTTTGCGTCTTGAAGAAGGACAACCGAGTGAAAAAGCAACATTAAGTGGTGACTGGACTCGAGATGCCTGGAACGTCAACTTAGCTCTAAATTATTTTGGACCCGTTGAAGGCCAGGCTTTTACGGGTGTTCGTCATGAGTGGGACGGCAAGTGGTTAACGGACCTTTCTGTTGGTTACGACTTTACCAGTAACCTGAACGTACGAGTTGGTGCCAATAACTTATTTGATACTTACCCGGATGAGTGGGGCAGTGCAGGCTCGCCATTCTCTGATGCCGGCTTTAAATACGGTTGGGAAACCTTCCCGTTTGGTATCAATGGTGGTTATTACTATGCACGTCTGAACTACACGTTCTAGGTGTTGTATGGCCTACCAATAGAAACGAAAACGCCCCTTTCAAAGGGGCGTTTTTTATTTGGCTAAGCTGACAGTTTAGTTACCTAAATAAGAGGTCAGCATCCACGCTGTTTTTTCTTGCTCTTTAATGTAGTCACTCATTAGTGCATTAGTACCTTCATCACCAGCTTCGTCAGAAATTTCAAGAATTTCACGTTGCAGGCGAATTGTAGTCTGATAGCTGTCCAGAATATTAGCTACACAGGCACGGCCTTCGTGAACGTCTTTTACTTCTTCTATTTCACTGTTTTTGATATAGGTCGAGTAAGCATGCTGAGGGCGTTGACCCAGAGTCAGAATACGTTCTGCAATTTCATCAATTTTCAGCAGTAGATCGTCGTAGGTTTCTTCAAACTTAGCGTGCAATTCGAAGAAACGTTCGCCTTTAATGTTCCAATGGAAGCCGCGAACATTCATGTAAAAAACTTGGTAGTTTGAGAGCAACTCATTCAACTTGTCGCCAAGCTTCTCTGCTTTTTTCTGGTCTAAACCAATAACGCTTAACTGTTTCATAAACCCTCCTTTGTCATCGTTATGCTTTAACAATAGTTGAATCATAGAGTTAAAGAAAGCGATGAAAACCGATATAGCTGACAGTTAAAATCGATAACTGTCAGCTATAGCTTACATAAAGGTTACGGAGTTGCAGTGAGGCAGATCAACTGAGGCTTTCGACTTTACCGTCGCGAATGTGTTTCTCGCCGCGGGCTTTCGCCAGTTGAATTTGACGTTCACGCTCCGCAAAGCGTTCTTTCTGTTCGGCTGTGGTTTTATCAAAGCAATGCGGACAGCTGACACCCTTCTGGTAATGCTCTGACTGCATTTCTTCTTTGGTTATTGGCATACGGCAGGCGTAACATTGGTCGTATTCACCGGGTTCCAGGCCATGCTTAACAGTAACCCGTTGGTCGAAGACAAAACATTCGCCATTCCAGCTGCTTTTCTCTTCGGGCATCATTTCCAAATACTTAAGAATGCCGCCCTTTAAGTGGTAGACCTCGTCAAAGCCTTGTTCTTTAAGATAAGCGGTCGACTTTTCACAGCGGATGCCGCCAGTACAAAACATGGCGACCTTTTTGTGTTTTTCCGGATTCAGGTGCTCTTTAACGTACTCAGGAAACTCACGGAAGGTATCGGTTTTGGGGTTAACAGCACCTTCGAACGTACCTACCGCGTATTCGTACTCATTGCGGGTATCAATAACCAGAACTTCCGGGTCGGCAATTAAGTCATTCCATTTGTCGGGGTCAACGTAAGTGCCAACCGAGCTTTTGGGATCAACCCAGTCAACGCCTAAAGTCACAATTTCTTTTTTAAGCTTAACCTTGGTGCGGTAAAAAGCCTGGCCGTCGCTGGGGGACTCTTTGTGTTCAATATCCGCAAAACGTTCGTCCGATCGCAAGTAATCCAGCACGTTATCAATACCCTCGCGAGTACCACAGATAGTGCCATTAATACCCTCGCGGGCTAACAAAAGAGTGCCTTTTACATCGTTTGCAATAAGCGTTTGATACAGCGGTTCACGCAGCTCTTTATAGTCATTGAGCTCAACAAACTTGTACAATGCCGCACAAATATACATATCATGTTACCTTTTTCAGCGGTCCGGAACGTAAATCCGGAGCCATTAATTAAATTGCGGATCAATAAATCGCGCGGATTATACCGTTTTGATCCTGATCAGCGCAAATCAGGTTCCCAGGGAGCAGTAAAGCCATGGTAAGCGACGCTTTGTTTTTTGGTTTAGTTCTTTTGTCGGCCGCAACCTCGTTACTGACAGCTGTAGCTGGTGCAGGTGGTGGTGCGGTATTGATAGGTATGATGGCATTAGTCTTGCCGGGGAACGCGGTGATACCGGTACACGGACTGGTGCAAATGGGATCTAATGTGGGCCGTACCGGGTTGTCGTGGAAGCACATTCACTGGCCTACCGTTGCCTGGTTTGTCCCTTTTGGTCTGCTGGGAACCTTTATTGGTAGTCTACTACTGGTTCAGCTTCCCACGCATTTTTTGCAAATCACCATCGCGTTATTTTTAATCTGGCTGACCTGGGGGCCTAAGTTGCCGCAAAGCTTCCGTGGCCGGGCAGGCTTAGTTGTCGGAGGTTTGGTAACCGGTTTTATTTCGCTATTTGTCGGGGCGTCGGGGCCGCTGGTAGCGGCCTTTGTAAAAGCTCGTTTTAGTGAAAGGTTGCAAACCGTCGCGACATTTTCTGCGGTGATGACCATGCAGCATGCCCCTAAAGCGTTAGTTTTTGGCATGGCAGGCTTTGTTTTTCAGGATTGGCTGCCGTTGGTGTTGGCAATGATTGCCGCCGGCTTTGTTGGTACCTGGGTTGGTCTGCATTGGTTGAAAAAAATCACCAACCAACGCTTTGACCAATTGTTTCGGTTAATCATTACTTTGCTGGCTCTTCGCCTGCTTTGGGTCGCGCTTGAGCCTTTTGTCCCAGCGTTGGCGAGCATAGCGGCGTAAGCTGGCAATGTTATCGGTTTCATCCATTATGGGCGTGCCCAGTATGGTTTCGATAATATCTTCCAGAGTAATGAGCCCGAGCCAACTGCCGTGTTCGTCGTAAACCAAAGCAAGATGCTGGCGCTCTTTGATGAGATGACTCATTAGCGCTTCCACGCTCACAGTTTCTGTTACTATTTCCACGGGTCGGACAATGTCACTTAATGCGTCTGACTCGTCAGCATCTAAAACATCACTTCGGAAAATGATGCCCTGAGGTTCCTCTTCACTGTCAATGACCGGGTAGCGTGAAAAAGGTAACTTACGGATCTTCTCGCTCACTTCCAGCATACTTAAACTCGGGTTAATCGACTCGCAGACTGTGCGAGGCGTCATAACTTGGCGCACGCGAATTTCATGTAAATCAAGAATGTTTAAGATTACCCGGCGCTCGTCATCGTCTAAAGCTTCTTCTTCGTGACCAATAGTTGCCATGGCCTTAATTTCCGAGCGAACATCAATGTCCGCTTCACCGCTGCCAATACGTTTTGTAATTTGATCAGAAAGCCAGATAAAAGGCTTAAGTGATAAAATCATAAAGTTAAGTATGGGAGGAAGCGAAGGTGCAATGGGTCGCCAGAACTTGGCCCCGATAGTCTTAGGAATGATTTCAGATAACACCAAAATAAGCAGCGTCATAACGGCTGAAGCGACACCCAGGTAGCCATCACCAAAAACCACTCCGACTTGAGCGCCAACACCGGCTGCACCGGCTGTATGTGCTATCGTATTGAGTGTTAGTATAGCCGCGAGGGGTTTATCAATAGAGTCTTTTAGCTTGCGTAATTGTTGATGGGTTTTAGGCCTGGTCTCTTTTAATTGTGCAACATAACTGGGCGTAACCGATAAAAGAGCCGCTTCTAAAACCGAACAAACGAACGAAACACCCACCGCAATGATGGCAAAAACAATAAGTAAAAACATTAGTACCCTAAATGCTTACAGAAATTGCGTGAGTAATAACATAGTTCCTGCCAGAATCAGAATTGACCAGCCAACAGGACCGGCGTATTTACCCCATAAGCGCTCAGTATAAGGCCCTAACCACAAAACGATAAGCGCTAATACATAATATCTTAAAGCGCGCGCTGCACCTGCGGCGAATAAAAACAGAGAAAGTGGGTAGTCGCCAGCTCCGGCAGCGAGCATGGCAACCTGGAAGGGGACCGGAGTCACACCAACTAAGAAAATAGCGACAAAGCCGTCTTCTTTTAGTGTTTCCTGAAACTCCTGATAATAGTCCTGAATGGACAAGTAGCTGATAAACCATTCGCCCGCAGTGTCGAACAGCGCAAAGCCAATGTAGTAACCGCCAACGGCACCTGCCATGAAGCCAGCTAAAGCAACCGAGGCTACTAGCCAGATACGTTTGCGCTCAAGCACCATGTAAGGCACTAATACTAACTCTAAAGCAATGGGGAGTATGGTTGCTTCCATAGCAGAAAGAAAAAAGAGAAGTACCAGAGCATGAGGGGAACTGGCAAGTTTCTGATACCATTGCTGCGTCTTTGTGTTTTCTGTCATTGGCGCGTCAATTTATTAATTTCGATAGTATTTATCGGTTTAGTGTAGCGTTATTTCTTTGCAAATAGGGATCGAAGCCGTTAAAACTTACGTAAACTTTGCATTAAGCGTATTGTTAAAAGGTAACTGAAAATGAAATATCGAGGAAGCCCTGCATTTTCTCACGGACAGGCAGATAAAATAGGGGTGCTGGTGACTAACTTAGGCACTCCTGAGGCTCCGACTAAGAGAGCACTCAAGCCTTATTTAAAAGAGTTCCTGTCTGACCCAAGGGTGGTTGAGGTTCCGCGCCTGCTTTGGTATTTCATATTAAATGGCGTGATCCTTCGATTTCGTCCGAAACGTTCAGCCGAGGCTTATGAAACTGTTTGGACAGAACGCGGCTCGCCGTTGCTTTTTCATACTCAGGATCAAGCCGTTGCTATTGAGAAAAAACTGAAAGAAACCTGGGACGAGAATATTGTCGTCGACTTTGCCATGCGCTATGGGAATCCGGCATTGGGGGATGTGGTCGAGAATATGATGCAAAAAGGGGTACGGAAATTACTGGTTCTGCCGTTATACCCGCAATATTCAGCATCTACCACAGCCTCAACTTTTGATGCTCTGGCAAAAGATTTCACCAAACGCCGCTGGTTACCTGAACTGCGTTTTATTACTCATTACCATGACTTCCCTCCCTTTATTGAAGCGGCAGCAAAACGCATTGAGAGACACTGGGAGCAGCATGGGCGCACTGATAAGTTACTATTTTCTTACCATGGTATTCCGTTACGCTACTTGAAAAATGGAGACCCTTACCATTGTGAGTGCTATAAAACTTCACGCTTGCTTGCTGAGCGCCTGGGGCTTAAAAAAGATGAGTACCTGACCACATTCCAGTCGCGTTTTGGTCGCGAGGAGTGGCTGCAACCGTATACTGATATGACCATGAAAGCGCTTCCCGGAAAAGGCATTAAGTCTGTTCAGGTATTTTGTCCGGGCTTTTCTTCAGACTGTTTAGAGACGGTTGAAGAAATTGGCGAGGAGAACCGAGAATACTTTATGGAAAGCGGTGGTGAACGGTACGAGTATATCTCAGCCCTAAATGCCGAAAGTGATCATATTATTGCGCTGACACAGCTTATTGAGAATAATTTGCAGGGTTGGTCAGTGGAAGAAGTTTCTGGGCTGCGACAGCAAAGAGCTGATGAAGTTAAGAAGCAAGACTTGCCCTACAATAATGATTAGCGGGGGACCTTTTGGCTCGAACGAATTCATTCGGTAAGCCTTTCATGTTTATTGCATGGGGGCTTGCTATTGCTATGCTGGTTTGGTTTTTCGAAGACAAGCTTCAGCAACAGTTTAATCCTAACTCTCAGGTTCAAAGTCATGTAGACAATGGGCAGGTCACAGTCGTGCTGGAACAAAACCGTATGGGCCATTACGTAGCCCGGGGAAAGGTTAACGGGCAGTCGGTGACATTTTTATTAGATACCGGAGCTACCCTGGTCGCTATTCCGGAAGGTTTAGCGCAAAAGCTCGGACTTCGTAAGGGGCGTCAGGGAATGTCCCAAACCGCCAATGGACGTGTTATAACATACCGTACAGAAATTGATCGTTTGCAGCTGGGTGATATTCAGTTGAGCAATGTTGCTGCTTCAATTACACCCGGGATGGACGGCGATGTCATACTTTTGGGTATGAGTGCATTGAAAGAATTTGAGTTAATGCAGAAAGGCGATACTCTTACTTTACGTTATTAAAAATTAGAGCAGGACGGATGTATGTATAGAAAACTACTAGGCGCAACGTTATTCATTATTGCCGGTACGGCCGGAGCGCAACAGGAAACAATGAAGGAATGCGCGGCGATTGAAGACTCACTGGAGCGCTTGGTGTGCTATGACAACTTAGCCAAGCGTCAGCAAGGTGAACCTCAGGACGAAAAAGCTAAAGGTAGAGCTAAAGCGGAAGAGATGAAAGCCCGGGGACAAAGCAAGGCCGAAGAGATGAAAGCTAAGGCTAAGCAACGGGGCAAGCGGAGCGACAATGCCGCAGAGCAGAACTTTGGTATGGAGCACAAAGGTAGTCAAAATAATACGCTTGAAAGGTTAGAAGTAGAAGTTGCCAGCAAAAAGCAGGACCCTTACAAGAAATGGCAAATTGAGCTGACTAATGGTCAGGTTTGGAAGCAAATCGATAGCCGGGGTTACTTTTCCTGGGACGATGATGATACCTATTACATTGAACGCGGTGCGTTGAATTCCTTTTTCTTCGGGCGAGAAGATTCAAATCGTCGACTAAGAGTACAGCGAATTAAATAAACCAGGAACAATTATGCAGCGGACTAATGCAAGATAACTTACTCAGTTACAGTCAAATAGCGACAGGAGTCGTGCTGCTCCTGATTACTGCGACAGTTTTTGTCAGCGTGGTCCGTAAAAGAGCGGATAAGAAGTACCAGGGATTAAATCAGTTAATTCAGGCTCATTATAATACGTTTAATGCCCTGGCCCAGCAGCGGGATATTGAGAGTCGCTTGTTGGGTATTTGTCACCTAATTGAATCTCAAATTGATGGCGCCATGTGTTCTATCATGGTGGCAAATAAAGACAACAAAACTTTATCAACGGCTGCTTCAGCTTCATTACCCCGCTCCTTTTCTAATGAATTAAATGGATTAAAAATTGCTGATGGTTCAGGCGGCTGCGGTACCGCAGCCGCCATCGGTGAACCCGTTCTGGCTGCCGATATGAGGAACGATGAGCGTTTTGAGGCGTTCATGCCGTTAATTAATCAGTACGGCTTAGCTGCTTGTTGGTCTCACCCCATTTTTGGGGCTGCAGAGGGTGAAGTTATAGGAACTTTCGCTATCTACTTTGCCCAGCCGAGAGTGCCAACCGGGGGTGAGCTGGAACTGATTGTACGTAACCGCGACTTAGTTGCCTTAATCCTCGAGCAAGAAGAGCAACGAAAAGCGCAGGTTCGTTTAGAGCAACATCAACGCTCCTTATTTACATACAACCCCGATTCAGTTTTTACACTGGATTTAAACGGAAACTTCACCAGCGTTAATCGTGCAGGTTGCGAGCTTTTACTTCTTAGTGAGGAAGAGTTGCTGGGGCAGCATTACGAGCTGGCGGTTCCGGAAACCGAGCGGGAAAGAACGCTAACGTACTTTGAAACAGCAAAAAAGGGCACCCCTCAGTCTTACGAAATTAAAGTTGCGGACAGAATGGGGCAATTGCATGACTTATCAATAACCAATATTCCAATTATTATTGATGGCGAAGTTACCGGGGTGCATGGTGTCGCTAAAGAGGTTACTGAGCATCGGGCGAATGAGGCAAAACTTAAAGTTTTTCGAAGTAGCGTGCATGCCAGTGTTAATGGCGTCGTTATTAGCGAAGCCAATAAAAAAGGTTTCCCGGTTCTTTATGTGAACCCCGCTTTTGAGAAAATGAGCGGTTACTCTCTTACCGAAATGAAGGGAATAAGTTGCAACATACTGCAAGGCCCAGACACAGATCCAAAGGTGATTAATGAGATTCGAAAAGCCTTGCAGGAAAAACGGGAAATAAAAAGTGTTATTCGGAACTACCGCAAAGATGGAAGCATGTTTTGGAATGAGCTCTTAATAGCACCGGTTAAGGGCCCGGATAATAAAGTAACGCATTTTATTGGGTTACAAAGCGATATTACGGAACGAGTCCAAAGAGAGGATGCTTTAGCTTTTTATGCCTCACATGACAGTCTAACGCAGTTAGCCAACCGAAGTGCAATGGAAGAGCGACTACAACAGTTAGTATCCAATGACACGAACCAAGCCGTTTTTGTGCTGTTTATTGATTTGGACGGGTTTAAACCGATAAATGACAGTTTAGGGCACTACCTTGGTGACGAGGTGTTAATTGAAACTGCGCAGCGTCTGCAGCAGGTAATCCGTGAACCTAACCTGATTTGCCGCTTTGGCGGAGATGAATTTGTTGCTGTTATCCAAAGCATGGGGTCAGCAGAGCAGATTAATGTTTTATGTACCGAAGTATTAGCTATTTTCGACGAACCATTTCGTATCGATGAGATTGAAGTTTCCTTGTCGGCAGCCATTGGCGTTGCCGCAAACGATATTCAATATAAGCATCCCATGGAACTGACTCAGCGCGCCGATGTAGCAATGTATGAAGCGAAGAAGCGCGGCGGTAATGCAGTTTGTTGGTACTCCGAAAAGCTTGATGAGGGGCTGGGCTACAAGGTTGCTCTGCGGACACAAATTCAGGAAGCGCTGGCCAAGAAGCAATTTGAGCTGTTTTATCAACCCATCATGACCAGTACAGGGCAAATTTCAGGGGCTGAAGCGTTGATTCGCTGGCACCACCCAACCAAAGGCTACGTTTCTCCAGCCGACTTTATTCCGATTGCTGAGCGTACAGGTCAGATCATCCAAATTAGTGAATGGGTTCTTAGACAGGCCTGCCAAGACTTAAGTGAGCTGAAACGTTACGGTATTAACACTGTTTCTGTGAATTTTTCGCCCATTCAGTTTTATCGTGACGACTTTATTAGTAAAACCAAGTCTGTGCTCGAAGAATTTAATATAAAGCCGGGTGAAATTACCGTTGAAATAACAGAGAATGTGCTGGTTAACGACACTCAGCGTATTGCTGAACTTTTACAACACCTGCGCGATTTAGGCCTTGATGTTGCTATTGACGATTTTGGAAGCGGGTTTGCCAGTTTGCGTTACCTGAATGTCCTGCCCGTAAATAAACTGAAGATTGATCGCAGTTTTATTGAGAACATTGACCATAACAGACATAACGCTGCAATAACGGGTGGCATCTTAAATATGGTCGAGCACCTCGGTATACAAACAGTTGCTGAGGGTGTCGAAACTGAAAACGAATACCGCTACCTGGTCGAACACGGGTGTCCATTAATGCAGGGCTTTTTATTCTGTAAACCGAAGCCGCTGGGCGAACTACTCGTGTGGGCAGAACGCCAGCAGTCTCTCGAAAACGAAAGTTAAAGCTATTTGATATCGGTCAGACGTAAGTATGGGCGCAGCGTTTTCCAACCTTGCGGGAATTTCTGTTTTGCGTCTTCATCGCTTACTGTCGGGCGAATGATAACTGAGTCGCCAGGAACCCAGTCCGCCGGACAGGCAACTTCTTCGCGATCGGTCGTTTGCAGCGCATCAATAACACGTAAAATTTCATTAAAGTTACGACCTACCGTCATGGGATAAGTCATGATAAGCCGAATTTTCTGGTTGGGGTCGATGATGAAAACTGAACGTACAGTAGCGGTTGCGCTCTCGTTTGGGTGGATCATGTCGTAGAGTTCAGCAACTTTACGATCTTTATCCGCTACAATAGGAAACTCTAAGACGGTGCTTTGAGTGTCGTTTACATCCTCAATCCAGCCTTTGTGCGCTTCAACAGTGTCAGTGGAGAGTCCCAGCGGTTTGACATTGCGCTTTTCAAACTCAGGGGCCAGTTGTGCTGTTCTTCCCATTTCGGTGGTGCAAACAGGGGTGTAGTCAGCCGGGTGACTGAAGAAGAACACCCAGGAACCCTTTGCCCAGTCATGAAATTTTATCGAACCCTGAGTGGTATCAATGGTAAAGTCTGGTGCAGTATCGCCAATACGTAATGTCATAAAGTTACTCCTGGAGTCATTGTTGATAACCTTTATTGGTAACAACTAAATAGTAGCTTAGTAAACGCATTACAAGGTAATAGGCTTAGAACCATTTACTCTAATATAGACTCATGGATTATTAGTAATGACTTTATTTATTGATGCCGATGCCTGCCCACTGGCTATAAGAGAGATTCTTTTTCGAGCGGCGCAGCGTAAGCAGCTACACCTTTATTTAATCGCAAACCAGCGTATTCAGACACCAAAATCGAAGTTTATCCATATGGTTCAGGTGGGCAGTGGTTTTGATGTGGCTGATCATGAAATTGTCCGTCGCTGTGAAGCCGGCGACCTGGTGATAACCAGCGACATTCCTCTGGCGGCAGAAGTTATCGAGAAAGGTGCAAAAGCTCTGAGCTCCCGAGGCGAACTATTTACGCCGGACAATATTCGTCAGCGTCTCAATATACGCGACTTTATGGACACCATGCGAAGCAGCGGCATTCAGTCGGGAGGCCCTCCGCCTTTAACCAACGTTGATCGCAAAAATTTTGCTGACCATTTAGATCGGTTACTTGCGGGGAGTTGAATTTGGGATTTATTGCAGCATTACCGGCAATTCTCTGGGCCTTGGTTGCCTGGCTTTATCCTGAATGGTTGACGCAAATTCAGCTGCCGGTGCCGGGTGCCGTTTCTGCGGGCCTGGGTATTGTGTTTTTACTGGCCGCCTTTTTCCGGCAATGGCACTGGTTTTATTGGTGCGCCTGGGTTGGAGGTAGTTATGCAACGATTCAACTGGGGTTGCAGCAACCACTGGCGCAAAAAGAAGTATCACAACTGTATCAGGCATTGCCTGTTTGGTTATCGGTCAGTGCCCTGTTATTAGCCTTTATAAAACAGCCAACCTTACTGACGCTAAAGGGTGTTCTTCTATTTATTGTTGTGGGAATTTTACCCTTAGCTTTGCTTTTGGGGCCGGTTGCTAACTCAGTTGCAACCCTGAGCCCAGTTGAACTGCTGACTCTGCCTGACTGGGAAGACACTGGACTTGCTGTTGGTTTGCTTCTTTGGATTGTTGCAATGGGAGGAAGTTGGGCAACTTTCCTATTGTATAAAGGCTCATCGTCCTTTGCCTGGAGCCAGTGGGCTTCATGGCTGGCACTGATGGTTTTTCTGCTGGTTGTTGACCATCGGGATGCGTCAACCTGGGCCTCGGTCGCGGCGGTAATTGGCCTATTATTGGCATTGGCCGATCAGATGTTGAAGTTGGCTTACATTGACGAGTTGACTGGATTACCGCAACGCAGAGCACTGGTCAGTCAATTGCAGCATTTACGCAGGCGCAGTGCTGTGTGCATGCTCGATGTCGATTACTTTAAGAAGTTTAATGATCGTTACGGGCATGAGGTTGGTGATCAGGTATTAAGGTTGCTTGGCAGTATTTTGAAAGATCATCGGGGTTTTAAAGCGTATCGTTATGGTGGCGAAGAGTTCACTCTGGTTTTTTCTCACAGCGACCCGGACAAATTGAAAAGTACATTAGAAAGTGTGCGCAGCAAAGTGGCGAATTATCCGCTTAAATTAAGGGAACCCTCGCGACCTGACAGTAAACGCAAAGGCAAGGACGCTCGCGGAAAAAAAGATGCTGCAAAAACCGTAAAAATAACGATCAGTTTAGGAGCGACTTTAAAAGAGCCCGGGGATACACCCGATAGCATATTAAAACGCGCTGATGAGAACCTGTACTCTGCTAAAAAGTCGGGACGTAACCGGGTTGTCTTAAAATAGTGGCGATCTAAACTCACTGGTATACGTTATTAGTAGGTGCAAACCGTAAATCATGCTCTGTACACAATAACAGGTAGGTCAATGAGCTACATAAAAGAAACCATTGAAAAATTAAAACAAACGAGCCCCGCTCAAGTTGAGTTCTATCAGGCGGTAGAAGATGTGCTGGAGTCGATAGAGCCACTTCTGGAAGAGCGGCCTAAATATCGTGAGCATTCTATTATTGAACGCTTGGTTGAACCTGAACGGCAGATTATGTTTCGGGTTCCCTGGATGGATGACGACGGCAATATTCAGGTGAATAAAGGCTATCGAATTGAGTTTAACTCGGCGCTAGGCCCCTACAAAGGTGGTTTACGTTTTCACCCAAGCGTCAATGCCGGCATTATTAAATTCCTTGGGTTTGAGCAAATTTTTAAGAATGCATTAACCGGGCTACCCATTGGTGGCGGTAAAGGTGGTGCCAACTTTAACCCGAAAGGAAAGTCCGATGCTGAAATTATGCGGTTCTGCCAGTCTTTCATGAGCGAGCTTTACCGTCATATTGGACCCAATACGGATGTGCCTGCCGGGGATATTGGCGTGGGGTCGCGCGAAATTGGTTACTTATTTGGTCAGTATAAGCGTTTGGCAAACCGCTTTGACGGCGTGCTTACGGGTAAAAGTCTGCTGTGGGGTGGGTCTCATGTCCGTAAAGAAGCCACCGGGTACGGTGCAGTTTATTTTGCGCAGTGCATGATGGATGACAAAGGTGACTCGCTGGAAGGCAAGCGTTGTTTAATTTCTGGCTCTGGTAACGTTGCTATATACGCTATGGAAAAGCTGTATGACTTAGGAGCCAAGCCCGTAAGCTGTAGTGATTCCAACGGCACCATTTATCATGAACAAGGTATTGATCTTGACCTGGTCAAGCGCATTAAAGAGGAACAAAAGGGGCGGCTGGAAGAGTATCTTGAAACTCATAAGAACGCCGAATATACGCCCCGGGACGATTACCCCAAAGACGGTCATACGGTTTGGCGTTATAAAGCCGACTTAGCTTTCCCTTGTGCAACTCAGAACGAGCTGACCGAAAAAGATGCACAGTCACTTTTGGAGAATGGCTGTAAATGTATTGTAGAAGGCGCGAACATGCCTTCAACGCAGGCCGCAGTTGATCTCTTTATTGAAAGTGGTGCCGCATACGGCCCCGGGAAAGCCGCTAATGCCGGCGGTGTTGCAACAAGTCAGTTAGAAATGGTGCAAAATGCCAGTATGCTGCGCTGGGACTTTGAAGAAGTGGACGAAAAGCTCAAAGACATTATGCGGAATATCTATCAGGACGCAAAACGCACTGCAGAAGATTTCGGGCACCCGTCCAACTTGGTTCTTGGCGCAAACATTGCGGGTTTCCGTAAAGTTGCCGACGCCATGATAGAGCAAGGTGTGGTCTGAATTTATTGGCTTCCTGCATTCTGGGTCAGTCGTTTAATGGCTTCATCATTTACCGCTATCGATTGTGCGTTTAGCATAACGACAGCCCTTGAGCCATCGAGGTAAAAGCCAACAAAACTACTGAACCCGGCTGTTTGCCCGTTGTGCCAGGCGTAGGCTTTACCATTTTCGTCTTCGCTAATAAGCCAGGCTAAAGCCTGCTGGCAGCAGCCTTCAATGTTTTTTTGTGGGGCAAGTAATTGCTCTACAGTGGTATCGCCTTCTGCACTTTTTCGCATGATTGCTCTGGTGTAGTTGGCCATATCACTCAGTGTAGAAACGACAGCTCCGGCACCGGCCAGAGATTGAAAATGCCAGTGAGGTACTACGTCGCCCAAGACATTATGCCCTTTTGACAGGGAGCCTGAAGTATTTTCTTTACGGGTTGCCACATAAGTATCCGGCATACTGAAAGGTTCAAACACAACGTCATTTAACAGCTCAGGAAAAGCTTTTTCTGCACTCTTAGCGAGTGACTCTGCCAGTAAGCCATACCCGAAGTTGGAATATTCGTAATTGTTGGCACCGGGCTCTACCTCAGCCAAGGCACTTTCCAATTCTGACTGACCATAATGAGCGTAAGGGTCTGTCTGGTCGGCCTTACTTAATAAATTTTCAGGAAGTCGGGGCAGCCCGCTGTGGTGTGTGGCAAGCTGTCCCAGAGTCACTGTATCGGGTGCTTGCGGCCAAAACTCGTTGACCGGGGTATCAAGGGTTGTAGACTCATTAACTACTGCATGGGCCAGTAAATAAGCCACCATGGTTTTTGTGACCGAGCCAATTTCGTATTGTGTATTATGGTCATGCTCGCCATAAAACTGCGTTTTGATTTCATCTTGGTCAATGATGGCAACCGCTGCACCGTGCTCGCCCAACTCGGGTGTCGGGGTGCTGGCCTGTTTCTCATCCGAACCGGCTTTTTTGAAGGTGAGAGGAAATTCCTGCCCCTGTTTGAAAGTTCCTTCGTAGCCTTCTGTTGTCTTTTTCCCGTTAAAGCTCGCCTGAATCATCGGCGACTTAAAGCTGAGTGTGTTGTTATCAATATGAACGTCAGTCAAAGGTATACCAAAGCTTTGCTGAGCCGGACTGTCTAAAGTCGCAATATACCCGTCGTGCACAACGGCAATATTCACTTGTAAGGGTAAACTCGAGTTTTCACTGACGGGCAAGTCACCTTTGTAGGTTGCTTCGTAGGTAAGGCGGGCTTTGTCTTCCTGAGTTAGCTTATGCATGGTAATACTGCGTTCTTTACCTTGTGTGAATGTGCCCTCTAACTGACCATCATTCAAAGCCCCCTGATAACTGGCCCTGAGGCTTGTATCGGTGAACTCTATCTTATTATCCTTAACTGAAAACTTCGTGGGTTGGTGGTCAAACATGCCCTGATTCGGGCTATCGAGAGTTAGCTGGCCGTTACTGATATGAATGCCAAGCGTAATGCTAACACCTTCTTGAAGGACAAGCTCTCCGCGCCATACGCCTTCCAGTTCCTCCTGATACTCTTTAGCTTGTAAAGCATGGTGGCAGAAAGCTGCCACCATAATAGTTGAGTAAATAAACCACTTAATAAAGGTCTTCATCTTATTGCCTCATTGGTTAATTACTGCTTTTTCATCTCCTGCTGGAATTCTGCCAGATCAGAAATTACCGTTTGATTCGGTAAATCTGCGTATGGTTCATCAGCAAATTTAGTGCCGCGTAGTTGTACCGAAATACGGGCAGCATCCGGGTTTAACAGAGTTTCCTGATAGAAGGCTTTTGCGTTTTCTAATGTGACACCCTCAACGGCCTTGATCAGTTGCTCTTTGCTATCAAACTCAAAGCGTTGCAGTCTCAAATCGGCCAGAAGCGGAGACACCTCCTCGTTAAGGTTCTTTGGTGTTTCGTTCAAGGTAATGAGCGTGCTTTGCTTAAGTTGATTGAACTCTTCCTCAGTCATACCCTGCAGGTCTTCCCAGTATTCTTTCTTGAAGCTGTCAAAGCGTTCCTGCATATCGGCAACATTTTTCACCGGAGTTTGGATGTATAACCCAAAGCCGGCGTACTGGTCTAAGCTTGGAGCAAAGGCGCCAACTGCGTAGGCTAACTGTTCTTCTGTACGCAGCGTATCGAAAGCAACGGTACGGAAGTGACTTTGTAATACCGTACCGGCAGCTAACGACTCAAAACCGGGCTGTGGATGGATGTGTGCATCAACCAGTGCAACATCAGCGACCTCTAAGTCACGGCGCAGCACAATAGATTGCTCTGGTTGAGGTTCCCAGAACTGAGCCTGCTCAAAGTCCGTTACTTCCCGATTCTTCGGTAAGCTGTCCTTGATGCGTTTAACCGACTCATTAAGCCCTGCTTCGTCGTAGTTACCAAAAGCGAAAATGCGAATAGCATTATTACTCAGCATGGTATTCATGTAGTTCGATAAGTCTTCTGCACTTACAGAACCTGCTGTTTCAACTAACTCTTCCTGATTAAACCCACCTTCGCGGATCAACTGCCCGTAAGCATCGAAGCTTTGGTAAATAGGGAATTGCTGCCCCTTGTTGTTAAGCTCTCTAATATAGCGATCAACTGCTTGCTCAAAAGCTTGCTGTTCAACTGTAAAACTCAGGTTGTTAATCGCCCTTTCCAGCAGTTGAGGCTGCTTATCGGTGAAACCTGACACCGTCAGCGTGAGGCCGGTGCTGTCGCTTAGGCTGATGTTCATTCCGGCAATATTTGCTTCGGTATCAAGCGCGCTAATATTCATATTGTATAAGTCGCGCCACAAAGCGGTTAAAACATTCGCTTTTGCACTTTCAAGCGGGGCCGCGTTATTGATTTGAATGTTGAATACACCCCGAGGTTGATCGCTGTATAGTTGACTTGGGTACTGCCAAACCTGAATACCGTCGTCTTCAATAACCACCTGAGGTTTGTCAAAAGCATCGTTCTGTTTAATGGCAAAGTTTTCGGGTAAAAGTGTATTTACCTTAGGCAGATTAATCGCCATTTGGGGCTCCTGGTCCCAGCTTGCGATTTCTTCTTGCGGTATATCCACAACTTTGTACTTACCTTCGTAAAAGTCGAGCTGACTGTCGTGCGGTTCATCCTGGCTGATGTACCAAACACGCAAATGCTCCGGAGTTAGCTGAGACAAAACAGAGCGTATGGCCTCAGGGTCAAACTCCTGATACTCGTAAGGTGCACTGATAGCGTATTCAGCCGGGAAATTTTGCATGGCTTCAGCCAGGTTAGAAACGTAACTGAATTCGTCACCTTTTTCTAAGAAACGGAAGCGATTGCTCAGGCTGGTTTTAATTTCGTTAAAGTATTTTTCATCAACGCCTTCAGCACGAACTTTATCAATGTACTTCATAATGAGAGCAACAATTTCTTCACGCTGCTTCATACCCGCATTGGTTAGCTCAACGTCAATTGCCAGAACGCCGTAGTTGCCGTAGAAAGTAGGCTGTGCCGATGCGTTTAAATTGGCAATAAGACCGGCATCTTTCAGTTGTTGTGCTGGTGTGCCCGGCATTTCAGAGCCAAGCAAATAGCTGACATAGCGGTTTGGTTTAACCGCGAACTGGTCCTGGTTGTCGTTAATAATGAACTCAAGTTTCAGCTGTTTAACATCTTCATTCGGCACATAGTGAATGCGTTTTTTGCCCACATCGTCGAAGTTAATTTGGGCAGTAACCTCAGGCTCTTCAATACCGTCATCTTCAATGCTGGCAAAATGCTTGCGAGCCAGCTCTTCCATTTCTTCTAACGAACGGTTGCTTATCATGGCAACTTTCATGATATTGGAAGAATAAAAACGGTTATAAAAATCCACAGTTTCCTGATGAAGCTCGCTGCCTTCTTTGTCGCTTAAGCTGTCCAAATTACCGATAAGGAAGCGGTTAGACGGGTGTTTGCCCAAAAGCAGTCGGCCAAGCTTGAACTGCCCAAAAAAGTCCATCTCGCGGCGCATAGACCACTCGGCATTGACCGCATTACGCTCTTTGTCGACGTATTCAGGATACAACTTAGGAGCTTTGAAAAAGTCCGAGAAGCGATCCAGGCCCTCATTGTAGGCATCGTTATTGACTTTAAACATGTAGTTGGTGATATCCAGCCAGGTGTAAGCATTCTGACTGCCACCGTTATTACTCATAAATTCGCTGTAGCCATTAGTGTCCGGGTATTTCTCGGTGCCCAGGAACAGCATATGCTCCAGATAGTGCGCCATGCCCTGTTGTGTTTCAGGGTCCTGCAGTAAGCCAACACCAACACTTAACGATGCGGCAGACTTATCCGTATTAGGATCAGACACCAACATAATTTCAATATTGTTATCCAGAGTTAATACACGATACTCACGCTGATCGTTAGGGCTTTTAATAACTTCCCCGGCAATAGCACTTTGCTGTGTGCTGGTTTCGGTCGCTGGTTGACTGCAGCCTGCGGCTAATAAGGCGGAGCTAATAGCGCTCGCAAGTAGTAACTTTTTCATACAATATTTTCCTTTAACAAGTTATAGCAACATCATACCTAGGAGTAATGGTGTAATTGAAGCGGCCCTGTTAATTATTTGTTGACTAATTTGTAACAGATTGTGAGAGTCATTTTATTAATGAAAAGACAAGGATGTTTAAAAGTGAAACGATTGGTCTCATCACTGGCTTTGCTGGTAATAACCGGATGTGCTTCTCCGACAGTGTTTTTAACAACTGAAAGGTTACCAGAGAAGGACAAGCAAGAGCTTGTAAAGGCATTATCTGAAAGTGGGTTTACCGTAAAAACAACCTCTGGTGTCAGGGTTCCGGAGGAATTCCCGAGTGTTGTTGTTGCTACCAACCCCGCGAATGAGAACCTAGAGTTTTTCGATAAGCTCGAGCAAGTTATTCGTAAGAAAGATTACCCTCCAGTCACTTATCAGAAGTTTTATCAGCAAAAACATTATTACAAAGGGCGTAATGTCGGGCTTTATATAAGAGGAGATGCTGAAGAGTTAGTTCTTCCTCCGGTACTGCGCGGTAGCGAGGAAACTTGCAATGGTCAACGGATGATCCTTGAGTTTAAAGATAAAACAGAAATGAGCCTGGATATTGAAGATGAAGAAATTACTTCTTATACGGGAAGTTATCAGTCGGTATTGCCGGATACTGTATACGCCAACTTTGAGGATATGAAAGAGCCTGTGACATTTAAGTTTTCGCAGGTTGAGGTAAAAACTTATGTCGGTATGAAAACAGCAGATAAACTGGTGGTGACAAAGAGTGAAAACAAAGTGTTGCCTGTTGGTTGTGAGTTTATGATCATTAACTACTAACAACCCATGTTATCCATTTCAAAATTGCTGTCGAAATTCAAATCACCTATTCGATTAGTTGAAGCCATCTACTCATTTATTTAATGGAGGAAAGCTATGTCGAATACGATTCGCTTACATCGAGTTATTAAGGCACCGGCGGAGCGCATTTATAAAGCGTTTTTAAATTCTGATGCTCTGGCCAAATGGCTACCACCACACGGCTTCACGGCAAATATTGAGAGACTAGACGCTCGTGTTGGTGGCACTTACAAAATGTCATTTACGAACTTTTCTACGGGGAGTAGCCATGCGTTTGGTGGTGAGTATCTCGAGTTAGTGCCGAATAAAAAGCTGCGCTATACCGATAAGTTTGATGCCCCGGATCTGTCAGGCACTATGATAACCACGGTTGAACTTAACAGTGTGTCATGCGGAACTGACTTAAACGTTGTTCAGGAGGGTATTCCGAGCGTAATTCCCAGTGAAGCTTGCTATCTAGGCTGGCAGGAGACATTAAGCCAATTAGCACAGCTTGTAGAACCTGATATTCCGGATGATATGTAGATGTTGAGCGGCTTAGCCGCTCTTTTTTCCAGATAGTCATCAGAGATCTGGTACTGCAGTAAATAATGCATAAAGCTTTTCGTTTAAGGTTGTTTCTCTTGTGTGCATCCACTGTAAACTTCAGCATAAGTCTGGCCGAAACAACTGATAAACTTATCCACAATATTTAAGTTAAGTGGCCAGTCTATTTCGATAGGGTTTCCGTCAGCGTCTTTCGGATTAAAGTTTTCCGGCTTCGGAACCGCAGCGAGTTTTTCTCGGTGTATTCTTAGTTTTTCCATGTCTGACTGCAAAAAAGCAATGGTCGCGGCGACATAATGATTCCAGCCTGAAATATCCCTTTGTACTGGTTTCTCAGCTTGTTCCATAAGTTGAATAGCTTGGCGGTATTGCCCTATTTCCGCTCGAAGTTGCCCTTCGTGCCAAACAAAGGTTCTCTTAGCGCCAGCAGAAACTTCATTGGTTGTATAGTAGGTACGGATGAGATTGGCTGCGACTTCAAGGCAGTCATTATTTTTAGCAACTACTCGCCAACCGTTTTCAAAGTTCTGACCAAACTCGCGAGGAGACAGTTCCATCATTGCTTTTTCGTTATAGGTGCATGACTGTTGCAGTCTATTCTTGTCCTCTGCGAAGCTTAAAGGTGAGGCAATAGTTGCTAACAGAAAACTCAAAAATAGTGAGCCCCGAAGAGTTAGCTCACTTATAGTAGACTGCATAATGTCATTCTCCCGCTAAATTAAGGTTTTGAATATGTCCCTTTTATTAATAGCCAAAACGCTCGGACTGTTTTTTATAACCGCTATTGCTGAAATTATAGGCTGCTACTTACCTTACCTGTGGTTGAAAAAAGATGGAAGCGCATGGTTATTGATACCTGCGGCAATTAGTTTGGCGCTGTTTGCCTGGCTTCTTACTTTGCATCCGGCGGAAAGTGGTCGCGTTTATGCAGCTTATGGAGGTGTGTATGTGGTTACTGCACTGCTCTGGTTAAAGGCTGTGGAAGGGGCGTCGCTGTCTATCTACGATGCTGTGGGTGCTGCTTTTACTTTAACCGGTATGACGATTATAGCTGCAGGATGGAATCATTAGTATGCCAATATTGACTGGGTGATTAAGCCTATGAGTAAAACAATGGAGAGGCTAGTGACTGTTCCTAGCAGGACATATTCATGTTTGCTCTCGTCTTTAAATCGCAGAATTGATTTTGCGGCAATAACGAACCCAATAGCGGTAAATTGGTTCATCAAAATAAGCGTTAAAATAATAAATCTCTCAAAAAATCCAATTAAGGAACCTGCTTTGTCCAGCGATTCTTCGCTGCCCTGACTATTACTGTCGGTATTATTTGATAAACGCCAAGGCTTAAGTACGAACTGAATAACAATAGAAGTTGGTTTTAAAATCAGCAGGTAAGAAAGTGTGACTGCGACAAACTCCAGTGTGATCGCGTGTCGTAGTGTGTCGACATTGATAAAGGCAAAGTAGTCGAATAGGTATGCCCAGACACTGAGAATTACAATTAAGTGTAGTAACTGATCGACGCTAAAGCAGAGTAGTGAACCTTTGCATTTAGACAAGCGTGATTTAATGAAATCAATTACGAAGTGAGTACCACCGATTACTAAACTTGCCCAGATAAGAGCGTATTCAAAGTTTGAGGTAAACGACAGAATGATAATAGCCAGAAGGGTGTGAGAGGCTGCGTGCCGGAGATTCGCCAGTATTGAAGTTTTAGCCCCTTGAGAAGACTTACTTTTTATACTACGGCTGGTTTGCAAATAAAAGTCACCGACAACATGAGCCAAAATTAACAGGGTCAGTATGACAAAATGATCAATCATGATTAAGTTCCTCACGAACCAGTGCCTCAAAATATTGAATTGAGTCAGCAACGAGCAGGTATTCACTGCTATTAAGGATTTTTGTGGTATTAGCGCGACTTTTGTCCAACTTATTTGCAAGCTCGGCGTGTGTCTGTGAGCAATCTAGTAAATATAAATAGAGCGCTTCAGCTTGCATGGATGTTAAAGAGCTCAGGTGATTGTCGAGTAACTTCACAACAATAGGAATATGGCGGTTTAGTAGTTTATTTTCCGAGCTAAACACAAGGCGATGTGACTTTATTTCATCAAGGTGCTGACCCGATAAGACAAAGGCTTGGCCAGTAGAAGTTTTCACATCCTCTCTAAGATCTTTTACGTTACCGATGGCGATACTCTGACGCACGTCGATTTTATAATTATTAGATTTGAGCCTAAGGCGAATCAGTATGGCTGCTTTTAACGCTTCCCAGGGGCAAAAGAAGGTGATCTGAAAAGAATCGCCCCGGTAGATGTCGAAAATAGCCTTGTCGCTTGCTTCAAAGGACTTCAGCTCGTTTTTAAGCTGTTTTAGTAGCTCATCATAATGCACAGAGCTCAAACTTCGTGAGTCAACGATGTCGCCTGTGATAACTGCTATAACATGCTTTTTCATATGATTGCCCAAATAACTCAGAAAAGTAACTGATTATAGTTACATTTAGGAATGTAGCCGTTTTTAGTTACTTTTTCAAATGTAACTGAATTTAGTTACATTAAAGCGATTTTTTGGATGATGAGGTGAGGGAGTCTTTCGGGGAAGAAAGCCCTCCGGTTCTCAGAGGGCTTAGAATCGCAGGCTAGCGAAGCGTGGCACGCTACTGTCACGTTCGTGATCTGGAAGTTTTCTGGAAACATCGTAATTATGCCACCGATAGCGCTTTTCCAGATTTTTTGATTTTTCGACTATTCTATCTTTTAGAACACGTATTAGTGTCTATTTTCCAGAAAAATCATCTATGATTATGCTGTTAAGCTAATGAAGCGCCCGCACGGTGCGAGCGCGATAGAATTACAAGAACAATTTGGCAATCATTAAGATCGAATTGATCCAGTTTGGGTCGAGTGAGAGTTTAAACTCTATCTGCATACCGCCGCCTCCTGGCGGCTTTTGAATCGCCACTGATTTGCTAGACACCTCATAGCCATAGATAATGGCATAAAAGAGGTGCTTATGAGTAACAACC
>NZ_JBNIEX010000012.1:0-67837 GCF_051842325.1 Idiomarina sp. ST10R2A5
TACAAATATTTCTGTTTGCTTACTTCTGCAAGTGCCCACACAGTTTGCTTGGCTTGATATAATTGTTAAAGAGCGTTTCTCAGCAGCCTTGGCTGCGAGAGGTGCGTATTCTACACACCGTGTGTTTTCCGTCAATACTTTTTTGAAAAAAGATTTTTTAGAAAACTTAGGTTTTCGGCGGCTTCGTTGCCTGCCTCGAACGTGGAGCGCATTTTAGAGATTTAACTCGCCCCGTCAAGCGCTTTTTATGCCTTTATAACTGTTTTTTTGCTGACTGCGTAAAGTTTGCTCAGATGTTATTTGAACCAACATTTTTTATAACCTAAAAGCAAAAAAGCCCCCAGTATATGGAGGCTTTCTTGCTTATTACTAAAGGTATGTATTACTACTTGTTCTTACCATTACCTTTCCCATTACCGTTACCTGGGCCAGAAGTATCTCCTCCATCGTCGGTACCGCCATCCGATCCGCCACATCCATTAGTTGCCAAGTAATCGTAAGCTGCCTTAGCTTGGACTAACCCATAACCATATGCATCATCACGACCAGCAGTACCTAAATCTTCAGCGGTTGATGCCAATGCAGAACGGATATCGCCGTTGGAGCAGTCTGAATAGTGACTCCAGACTAACGCAGCTACACCAACAACATGAGGGGTCGCCATTGACGTCCCGTCAAAGAAAGCCCAGTCACTGTCTTCTACAGATACTGTTGCAGAAGCTCCCAACTGGTTCATTAACGAAGCCCCGTCTGTATCACTAATTCCAACAGAAGGAATTGATGTTACGGTTTCGCCTAACGTGCCAGAAACAATACCAGGCTCATTATTGTATATGATAGCGCCAACACCACCGCCGGCTTCACAAGCTTGAACTTTTTCCGCGAAACTAATTGAACCACGTTCAATTAAGCAAATATCGCCAACTGCTTCAGAACAGGCTTGGTCGCCAATGCCGCAATCCGTTAATGCACCGGATGCACTGCCTTTAGCCGAACCATCCATCGCTAAGTTATCGTATGCAGTATTGGATACCGTAACCTCTGAACGTTCACCCATTCCGCGAGGTACTGACGATAAGACCGCAACACCAGGGCCCGACAGTTCAACCTGATTGGTTTGCTGAGAAAAAGAAGCAACTTGCTTCGCTTCATCAATTGCAGCAACTGAAACAACCGCATCATACGATGCTGGATAAGAATGACGAGTATTACCAGCGTTGCCCGCTGCAGCAACACTCAGAATGCCTTGTGAGTCCAGGTCACCAAAAGCTCTTTCTTCGGTTTTGCTGCCACGGTCGCCGCCCAGGCTCATATTGATAACATTTGCGCCGGCCGCCGCACATTCGTCTGCCGCCGCTATCAGTGAAGACGAGTATCCCCAACCATCGGCATTAAACACTTTCACAATATGAAGGTTAATGTTGCCATTAGGCAAAACGCCAACAACGCCCGTGCCATTTGCAAGTGCGGCTATTGTGCCAGCAACATGAGTACCATGACTGTTTTCGTCGGTGTACCAGTTACCTGTTCCCGAATCATAGCTACCATCAACACCGGCACTTTGTAAGTCCGGGTGTCCTAAATCGTAGCCCGAGTCGATAATACAAACCTTTGTATTACCTGCAGCAGCATCCGAAACGAGATCAGCTTGTACCTGGGAAATCCCGTAGGGTTGGTTGGGTTCATACTCCGATGCCATCAAATGTCTTTTTTCATCGGCTTCTACGTATTCAACGTTAGGATTATTCTTGAGCCCTTTCAGCGCGTTCGCCGGAACCGTGATTGACATCGCGTTATAACGAGATAAATCAACGTTCTTTTGCCCGCCAGCTTTTGCAACTGCAGACTCAATTGCAGCTTTGTTTCCCGGTTTAAAGGCAACAATCACTCGCTCTTTATCATTAGCAGCCTGAGCAGATGCGGCTAAGACTGAAGAACAAGCTAAAAATACGAGAGACTTTTTTGATAACAATTTCATAATTAACCCTGTGTTTTTTATGTTTTGAATTTTCAGGGCCAACACAACGTGAGAGAATAGCTATTCTCTCGTCGGCAGAATTAATTTGCCACAACTTGTAACAAATTGTAACCAAACTTTACACAGGTATGACAAATGACGTATCGGTCTATCGAGACTCTGAATTACGAAGCACAGCTTATTGAAAAGTCAAAGAAGATTCGCCAAAGCTTTAGTGGCGTTGGTGTTGAAGACTTTCGCGTTTTTCCGTCAGAGCCTGTTAATTACCGTATGAGGGCTGAGTTCAGGGTATGGCATGAAGGTAATGATCTTTACTACATTATGTTTAACCCTGAAACTCGGGAAAAGATACGTAAAGATGACTTTGCTCCCGGAAGCAAGCTTATAAATAACCTGATGCAGGCGGTAATAGACCACGTTATCGACAAACCCTTATTGAGGAATAAGTTGTTTCAGGTTGATTTTCTAACGACAAAGTCCAACCAGGCCATCGTATCACTTCTCTATCACCGCCCCTTAGAAGAAGAGTGGCAAGCTCAAGCAAAAGAGTTACATGACTATCTTCAATCCTTTGCTGATGTTGTTCATCTAATTGGCCGGGCTCGTAAACAAAAAGTTGTTTTTGGTTCTGAATCAGTTATCGAGAATGTTCAAGTTAATGGGCAAACCTACCAGTCAATTCAGACCGAAAATAGCTTTACTCAACCAAACTCGGGTATTAACGAGAAAATGATTGAATGGGTCAGTGAGCAGGCGGGCCAAAATAATCATGATTTACTAGAGCTTTATTGTGGTAATGGTAATTTCACTCTGCCATTAGCCGGTCAGTTCAATTCGGTACTGGCGACCGAAATTAGCAAAGGCTCGGTTGCAGCAGCCCGTGAAGGGGCGCAGTTAAACGACATCAAGAATGTCACTGTTGTACGCATGTCAGCTGAAGAGTTTAGTGCGGCTTTAAGTGGACAGCTTGAATCAAAGCGAGCGGCTGACGCAGGTATTCACAGTTTTGACTGCAAAACGGTATTGGTCGATCCGCCCAGAGCCGGGTTAGATAAAGACACCTTGAAACTGGTTTCTCAGTACCAGCGGATCATTTATATTTCCTGCAACCCAAGTACGCTAATAGACAATATTAAGGCGATATCGGCTACTCATAAGGTCACTGCGGCAGCAATGTTTGATCAATTCCCTTATACCGATCACATTGAAACAGGCGTGGTTTTAGAAAAGCACAACTAGTTTTGAGCAGGCTCTTCAGCAAGGGTAGAAAAGTTGAGCTTACGGTTTAAGCGTAGATTGGATACATGAGCGTATATAATCAGCCCGGCGCCGAAGAGAATAATAATAGGTTCGCCCCAGTGGCCCAGAATATCCCGTTGAGAGTAAATAACGGCACCTAAAAGTAATAATGATAAAAGGTGCCATTTGCCATGCTTACGTGCGCCACTAATCAATGACCAGAGCCCCACAACAACACTCAACCCTAGAATAGTATTTTCTAACGCGTCTTCACCGATAAAGGCCAAACCCGCCATTGCTAATAGCGGCAGAATAACAGGCAGCAGCAGGCAGTGAATCGCACACAAGGTGGTGATCCATATTCCTGCTTTATCCAAGTTTTTGGATGTTTCTGCTGACATACTTGGCAATACCTTCTTCTCAAACGCTTAGTTGTTATATTATAACATACGGAAAGAATAACCAAGGGAGATCATGAGAAATTGTTTCTAAACAGCGAAAACTTATGCTGTATCAATAGCAAAAGGCAGGACTTCACTTATTGTGTTTGCTCCACATATAATCATCAAAAGTCGGTCAAATCCCAGAGCGACACCAGAGCATGCAGGTAAACCGGAGTCTAAAGCATCGAGTAAACGGGTATCTTCGGGCTGAATCTCCCGCCCATGTCTTTCTCGCCACTCATTATCTTTTTTGAAGCGGACACGCTGCTCAGCTGCATCCAAAAGTTCGTGATAACCATTAGCCAACTCCACCCCACGGTAATAAAACTCGAACCGGCGTGCGACACGTGCATCATTGCTGTCGATTCTGGCCAAAGCAGCCTGTGACTGTGGAAACTCGGTTACACAAATTGGTCTATTATCAGGAAACTGGCTTTCAATAAGCTCGGAAAAAGCCACTTGTAGAATGGTGTCTTCGTCTGTTTCCTTTGACATCCACTCCGACAAAGAAGGACGCTCAACCAGGTGTCGCCGTATTGTATCCACACCTGCACTACTCAATGGATCCACGCCCAGATATTCAATAAAAGCTTGTTGGTAAGTGACCACTTTAGTTTCCGGTGCGCCACATAGTGACGTTAGCAGCTCAGAAACCTCGGTTATAAGCTGAACATCATCGTAACCAACCCGATACCACTCAAGTAAGGTAAACTCAGGGTTGTGAAAACGGCCTATTTCATCATCTCGAACCACATGGCTTAACTGAAAAATATCTTGCCCATAAGCAGCAAGAATTCGCTTCATTGCGTATTCCGGTGATGTCTGAAGGTACAGCTTTTTCTTTCCTGAAGGTAATGGGTGTTTGAACTCGGTTGTGAGATTATTCAGGTGACAGTCTGTGACACCGAACTGCGATAAGAGGTGCGTATCGACTTCAGTTATCTGTCGTTCATAAAAAAACTGGCGGACTTGTCGCATTAACTCAGCGCGTTTAACAAGCACTGACCAATCCGCTGTCGGCCGCCAGTTCATCGTCATCTTAGGTTACTTCTGCACCCGGGAAACGTATTCACCTGAACGGGTATCAACTTTAATCACTTCGCCAATTTGCACAAATAAAGGCACGCGAACAACGGCACCTGTGCTTAAAGTCGCAGGCTTACCACCAGTACCAGCCGTATCACCTTTCAAGCCCGGGTCGGTTTCGGTAATCTCTAGCTCAACAAAATTTGGTGGCTGAACGTTAATAGGTTTACCTTCCCATAGCGTCAAGGTACAAACATCTTGCTCAACAAGCCATTTTTCCGCTTCACCTACCGCCTTTTCATCGGCAGGCACCTGTTCAAAGGTTTCGTTATTCATGAAGTGCCAGAACTCACCATCGTTATATAAGTACGATAACTCAAGCTCGATAACATCGGCGCCCTCAACGGACTCTCCAGATTTAAACGTCTTTTCGACCACCTTACCACTAATCAACTTACGGATTTTTACACGGTTAAAGGCCTGACCTTTACCCGGTTTAACCATTTCGTTTTCAACGATGGAGCAAGGCTCACCATCCTGCATGATTTTTAAACCGCCTTTGAATTCACTAGTGCTGTAGTTCGCCATAACGAGACTTTCCTTTGTAAATACCTGATGATTTGCGCGCAATAATAAAACAAATAGCGACTTTTTTCAGGTAAAATATACGCTATTTGCAGCAGCTACGGAGGCGAAGTGTCCGAGTCAGCGTATCCCATTTCTCTAAACGACCGCCCCGACTGGCAGTTTGAACTGAAGCAAGCCTACACCCGACCCGAAGATTTGCTGCGTGCACTTGGTTTAGAGCCTTCATTGTTTTTAGGTGACATTAAAGCGAGAAAGCTATTTTCCATGCGAGTCCCCAGGCCTTTTGTTGAACAAATGAAAGCGGGGGACAGCAACGACCCTTTGCTACGACAAGTGCTCCCGTTACGCAACGAGTTTGACTCAGCACCGGGTTACAGCACAGACCCATTGCAGGAACAGAAAGGACCGGTAGAGGGGCTGCTGCACAAATATAAAAGTCGCGTGCTACTGATATTGCAGGGGGGCTGCGCCGTAAACTGCCGTTACTGCTTCCGCCGTCATTTTCCTTACGACGAGCTAACCTTCAGTAAACGGCAGTTATCAGACACACTGAATCACATTAAAGACAACCCGGAAATCAACGAAGTCATTCTAAGTGGCGGCGACCCATTAATGGCAAATGACAAACGGCTTAAAGATCTCATTAAAGAATTTGAGCTTTTGCCACAACTGACCCGCTTACGCATTCATAGTCGATTGCCAATTGTGATACCCTCTCGCTTGACAAGCGAGCTGAAAGATTTGCTGAGTAAAAGTCGGTTTAAAAGCGTTTTGGTTTTGCATGTGAACCACGCGAACGAAGTTTCAGAAACCTTAACTCGCACTTTAAAAGAATGGCATCACGCCGGTATACACTTATTAAACCAAAGCGTTTTACTAAATGGTGTGAATGACAATATCGAAGCTCTTACTCAGCTCAGTGAGAAGTTATTTAATGCCAGTGTTTTACCCTATTACTTACATCAACTGGATAAGGTAGAAGGCGCCAGCCATTTCGCCGTCGGCGATGATAAAGCCCAGACATTGTGGCAACAAATGACATACGAGTTACCGGGATTCCTGGTTCCCCGCCTTGTACGCGAGCAGGCGGGGGAGCTTAGTAAAACAGCTATCATGCCGGATGGCACAAATGAATCAACAAAGGATAAATTATGAGCGACAACCTGGAAAGTGTAGAAGTTAAATTACAAGAACACCTTCAACAACTGTATCGCCAAGTTATTGATGCCGACCAATACCTTGACGATTTACGTCAGCAAGGCAAAGCCAAATTCCAGGGTGTATTCGCAGAACAAACTGTATTTGAAAGCAAAGGCAACCGTTTTCAGCCATACCTAAACGAAATTGCTGCTAACTTTGAAAAGTGGCAACAAGACAAAGACAACGAACAACAGCTGCAGTTACTGGTACAACAATTACAGTTGATGACTGAAACTCTTGCTCGCCTTAAAGCTATTCGTCAGGCTGGTTAAGTAACGTTTCTTCAAACCACTCGGTTAGCATTTCTTCTTCGAAGTACAGATCATTTCGACGTACTCTTGACGCCAGGCCATCGTAGTTAAAACTCATGTTTTTCACATTTGCCTGGCCTTCCTTCAGAACTTCTCCCGCACTACCAACCAAGCGATAATCGAATTCCATTCTGGGGAAGTCTATTTCCCGAACAATACGGACGAAATTGGAAGTTGAGCGTCCAAACGTGGGCTCAAGACGACCGGTTAGGTCAACATCTGTTACTGTAATTTCTAGCTTTTGCTCTTCAGGCAGTTTTTCGGCCAAACTTTGAAAGTGTTCAGTCAAATTGTCCATTACCTTTTGCTGATAACGATCTTTCAGGCCATCCGCCGGTCGAATATCTGTGTAACTATCAACATCTTTCCACGAAACCTCAGCCGTTCCAGCTAACGCCGAAAAACTAAAAGCTAATAAAACTGTTCCCAATATACCTTGAACACGCATGCTAATTTTCCTCCCATACTTTCGCCAAGGACACTACCATTCGGTTAGAGTACTATTTTACAAAAAAATTCCATAAAAAAAGGGAGCCGCAGTGGCTCCCTTCTTTAAACGAGCTTTGAGCGCACTACATCATGCCGCCCATACCGCCCATTCCACCCATGTCGCCGCCAGGCATACCGCCTGCGTTGTCATCTTGTGGAATGTCAGCAATCATCGCTTCAGTGGTTATCATCAGCGCGCCAACCGAAGCTGCGAACTGCAGTGCTGAACGAGTGACTTTGGTTGGATCCAAAATCCCCATTTCCAGCATATCGCCATAAGTGTCGTTACCAGCGTTGTAACCGTAGTTACCTTCACCACCACGAACACTGTTAGCAACCACAGAACCTTCAGCACCAGCGTTTATAGCGATTTGACGCAAAGGAGCTTCCATTGCACGTAATGCCAGACGAATACCAACGTTCTGATCTTCGTTGTCACCGCGTAACTCATGCAGTTTGCTTGCCGCACGAACCAAAGCGACACCACCACCAGGCACAACCCCTTCTTCAACAGCTGCACGGGTTGCATGCAACGCATCTTCAACGCGCGCTTTCTTCTCTTTCATTTCCATTTCAGTAGCAGCGCCGACTTTAATCACCGCAACACCGCCAGCTAACTTAGCCAGACGCTCTTGCAGTTTTTCACGGTCGTAGTCAGACGTTGTGTCTTCCATCTGCTGTTTGATTTGGTTAACGCGGCCTTCGATAGCAGTATCATCACCGTTACCATCAACAACCGTCGTGTTGTCTTTAGTAATGACTACGCGCTTCGCAGTACCGAGGTCTTCCAGCTGAGTTTTTTCCAGCTCCATGCCAATTTCTTCAGAAACCACAGTACCGCCAGTCAGAACAGCAATGTCCTGCAGCATCGCTTTACGACGGTCACCAAAGCCTGGTGCTTTAACCGCTGCAACTTTAACAATGCCACGCATGTTGTTCACAACCAGAGTTGCCAGCGCTTCGCCTTCAACGTCTTCCGCAATAATAAGCAGAGGTTTACCGGCTTTAGAAACACCTTCTAATACCGGCAGTAATTCGCGGATATTAGAAATTTTCTTATCAATCAGAAGAATGAACGGGTTGTCTAATTCAACCGAACCGCTTTCCTGATTGTTAATGAAGTAAGGAGACAAGTAACCACGGTCGAACTGCATACCTTCAACAACATCCAGCTCGTCAGTCAGTGCCTGACCTTCTTCAACTGTAATAACACCTTCCTGGCCTACTTTATCCATTGCCTGAGCAATGATTTCGCCAATAGTGTGATCCGCGTTAGCAGAAATAGTCGCTACCTGAGCAATAGCTTTGCTATCGGCACAAGGCTGAGAAATTTTCTTCAACTCTTCAACTGCGGCAATAACGGCTTTGTCGATACCGCGCTTAAGATCCATTGGGTTCATACCCGCGGCTACTGACTTCAAACCTTCATTTACAATTGCCTGAGCCAGAACGGTTGCGGTTGTTGTACCGTCACCCGCTTCGTCGTTTGCTTTAGACGCCACTTCTTTAACCATTTGCGCGCCCATGTTTTCGAACTTGTCTTCCAGCTCGATTTCTTTCGCAACAGAAACACCGTCTTTAGTGATAACTGGTGCGCCAAACGATTTATCTAATACAACGTTACGGCCTTTTGGACCCAAAGTAACTTTTACTGAGTCAGCAAGAACATTTACGCCTTTCAGCATTTTTTGACGTGCTGTATTACCAAACTTGACTTCTTTAGCTGCCATTTTTGCTTTCCTCTTAAATACGTTTATTCGGTTGTGCTAATAAGCGACTCAGGCGTCTTATTCTTCAATTGCCAGAATGTCGCTTTCGCTCATGATCAAATACTCTTCACCATCGATTTTCTCGGTTTTTACACCGTAGCCTTCGCTGAATAGCACTTTATCACCGGCTTTTACGTCAAGCGCACGCACTTCACCGTTATCCAGAATACGGCCTTTGCCTACCGCTACGACTTCACCGCGCGTAGACTTTTCTGCCGCAGAACCAGTCAGAACAATTCCGCCAGCCGATTTCGCTTCGACTTCAATGCGTTTGATAATGACTCGATCGTGTAAAGGACGAAGTTTCATTGTTGATAACTCCTCAACCTATTGTTGTTAGTGGTTAGTACCCCTAAGGGCGTGTAAAAATCATCGTGCTCATTAAATGGGGGAGGAATTTTTGTTATCAAGGGGGAAGCGCAAAAAATTTTATGGTAATTTGCCAGACTCACTGGCGCTATATGGAGGTTCTATGACTCAGCAACCCAAATTGATTTTATGCACCACAGACAGTTACTCTTCTGCGAAACAACTTGCCCGCAACTTAGTTGAGAAAAAGCTCGTCGCCTGCGTCAATATAGTGCCTAATATGACATCGGTTTACTCCTGGCAAGGGCAAATACATGAAGATGAAGAGTGGCTTATGCTGATAAAATCAACCGATAAACGCTTCGGTGACATAAAAGACTTTGTCAGTGCGAATCACCCATACGATTCCCCGGAGTTAATCAGCATTAACATAGAAGACGGATTACCCGATTACCTGACGTGGATACAGGATTCAGTCAAATGATAAAACGGCTCATCTCATGCCTGATACTTTTTACCGTAGCGCTAACCTTGGTTGCGCCCGTTGCTCATGGTGTTCAATCTAACCCTTTTCAGCAACAGAATGAGTTTTTACCCGTCGATCAGGCTTTTGATTTTGATAGCGAAACTGACGGCGACAAGATCACTGTCAGTTGGGTCATCGCCCCGGAATACTACCTGTATCAACACCGGTTCAAGGTTGTGCCCTCAAATGCTGCTGCGCAAGCCCTCGAACTTCCGGAAGGAGAGTCTCATACGGACGAGTTTTTCGGCGAGTCTGTTGTTTACCGTAACTACGTTGAATGGTCTTTTACGCTGGAGCCATCTTTTTCCGGTGACAGTATTACCATTCTTTACCAGGGTTGTGCCGATGCAGGACTTTGTTATCCACCAACAGAAAAGCAGATAAAACTACCTACAAATGGTGGTAACGGCGATATTTCGGCACCAGCAGAGAACGCTGGTAACAGTCTTTTCGGGATAGAAGACCAACACTTGATTATCACTTTACTGTTATTTTTTGCCCTGGGTATTGGTTTAGCTTTTACTCCCTGCGTCTTTCCCATGTACCCCATCTTATCCGGTGTGGTTTTGGGCAACCGTGAACGCACCTGGAAAAACACGCTTTGGCTTTCTTTTATCTATGTACAGGGCATGGCCATTACCTATTCTTTATTAGGTTTGGTCGTCGCCTCAGCAGGTATGCAGTATCAGGCTTATTTTCAGCACCCCGTCGTACTTCTTGTTCTTGCGGCACTCTTTGCACTCTTTGCACTCAGTATGCTCGGTGCCTATACCCTGCAACTGCCCATTAGCTGGCAGTCAAAACTACAAAACCTAAGTGGTCAGCAGAGCGGCGGCAATGTTGTTGGTGTCTTTGTTATTGGAGCTATTTCAGGCCTGGTTGCATCGCCTTGCACCACAGCTCCGCTCTCAGGCGCGTTGCTTTTTATCGCGCAATCCGGCGACATTATTAACGGTGCCGCAATTCTCTATGCCTTAAGCCTGGGTATGGGTGTTCCATTAATATTGTTCGGGTTGAGCGGCGGGAAGCTTCTGCCAAAAGCCGGAGCATGGATGGTGGTGGTGAAACAGTTTTTCGGCTGGTTACTCTTAGCGGTCAGTTTATTTTTAGTAGAACGATTACTCCCCACCAGCATCAGTATGTGGTTGTGGATTTTCTATTTCATTCTCGCGGCAGTATCACTGGCAGTAGCAATCAGCCAGTCAATCAGGAC
The DNA here is from genome assembly GCF_051842325.1 of Idiomarina sp. ST10R2A5. Lineage (NCBI taxonomy): Bacteria > Pseudomonadati > Pseudomonadota > Gammaproteobacteria > Alteromonadales > Idiomarinaceae > Idiomarina > Idiomarina sp. ST10R2A5. Next base: position 11,092 of record NZ_JBNIEX010000012.1, read on the forward strand.
TGCAACCAAAGTCACTGCAATTATTTTATTGGCAGCTATGGCTACCGCGGGAAGCTATTGGCAAGTCAATAAAGCACAGTTAGAGCAGCAAAGTCATGGCTTGTTCACCCAGGTAAGTAGCATTAACGAAATACAGCAGCAAGTCGAAAATAGCGAAGGCTGGGTTATGCTCGATCTTTACGCGGACTGGTGTGTTGCCTGCAAAGAGTTTGAGCAATATACCTTTTCGAACACCGGCGTTCAGGCACAATTTAAGCAATTTACACTGATTCAGGCCGACGTTACTCGCAATAACGCGCAAGACGTTGAAATTCTAAGCCGCTACCAGGTATTGGGGTTACCCACAATTCTGTTCTTTGACCCTGAAGGCAAGGAGCGAGCTGAGTATCGAGTTACCGGTTATATGAACGCTGAAGATTTTGAAAAGCATCTGGAAAAGATAGTTTCCGAGTAAACTTGTGCCTAAATGCGCTGATAAGACCAGTAAAGTGCTGCAATCTTGCTTTTTTTCCCTATAATACTGTTGTTATAGGAACCCAAACTGAAAGTTATGGTCAATTTTAATAGTTACCGTAACTTCACAGCAGATGGCGGCACAATGGCAGAACGTTTTAAAATATTGGTGCTAAATGGCCCTAACCTAAACTTACTGGGACAACGTGAGCCAGAGGTTTATGGTAATCAAAGTCTGGATGACATCGCCCAGTCGTTAGACGCTATTGCCCAAAAGCACTCCGCTTCGCTCGATTTCAGACAATCAAATGCTGAACATCAATTGATTGACTGGATCCAACAAGCCGCCAAAGACTCTGTCGATTATATCGTGATCAATCCAGCAGCATACGCTCACACCAGCATTGCGCTGCGTGATGCTCTGCTCGCTGTGCAAATCCCTTTTATCGAAGTACACCTTTCTAATATTTATCGCCGGGAGAACTTCCGCCACCACTCGTATTTAGCCGATGTGGCTGACGGCGTTCTCTGCGGGCTTGGCGCCCGTGGCTACGAATACGCATTACAAGCAGCTTTAAACATATTGAATAACACAGATAACTAAAGGTAGACGTTAGCATGGATATCCGAAAAATTAAGAAACTGATTGAGCTCGTTGAAGAATCTGGCGTTGCTGAACTGGAAATAACCGAAGGTGAAGAATCTGTTCGGATTAACCGTTACAGTGCGCAACCTGCGCCAATGCAGTATGCGCCACAGTCTCAACAGGCGCCTCAGCAAGCTCCGGCAAGCCAACCAGCAGCTTCAGCGGAGCCAGCCAGCGAAGAAATTAGCGGCCATGTTGTTCGTTCGCCTATGGTTGGAACTTTCTATGAAGCACCATCGCCTGATGCCAAGCCATTTGTCACTGTAGGCTCTCGTGTTAATGCTGGCGAAACACTGTGCATTATTGAAGCCATGAAAATGATGAACCAAATTGAAGCTGACAAGTCCGGTGTCGTTAAGCAAATTTTAGTAGACAACGAAGAGCCAGTTGAATTTGATCAACCTCTGTTTGTCATTGAATAAAGTAACCGCAGGAATTTGTCATGTTAGATAAAGTGGTCATTGCCAACCGTGGCGAAATTGCACTGCGCATACTGCGAGCCTGTAAAGAGCTCGGCATTAAAACAGTGGCAGTTCACTCAACGGTTGATAGAAATTTAAAGCACGTTTTACTTGCTGACGAAGCGATTTGTATTGGTAAAGCGCCAGCAAACGAAAGCTACCTGAATATCCCACGTATTATCAGCGCCGCTGAAATTACCGATGCTGCGGCCATCCATCCGGGCTATGGTTTTCTTGCTGAAAACGCTGACTTTGCCGAGCAGGTCGAGCAGTCCGGGTTCATCTTTGTTGGTCCAACACCTGATCTCATTCGCCTTATGGGTGATAAAGTTTCAGCCATTAAAGCCATGAAGAAAACCGGCGTTCCCTGCGTACCAGGCTCCGACGGCCCGCTGGACGATGATGACGAGCGTAATATGAAGCTTGCCAAGCGCATCGGCTACCCAATTATTATTAAAGCAGCAGGCGGCGGCGGTGGTCGCGGTATGCGAGTTGTACGAAAAGAAAGCGAACTGCTTAGCTCTATTAGTATGACTCAGAACGAAGCTCGTGCGGCGTTCGGCAACCCTGTTGTTTATATGGAGAAATTCCTTGAGAACCCTCGCCATGTTGAAATTCAGGTTCTGGCCGACGGTCAAGGTAACGCCATTCATTTAGGTGAACGTGACTGCTCTATGCAACGTCGTCACCAGAAAGTCGTTGAAGAAGCCCCGGCTCCCGGTATTACTCCGGAGATGCGCAAGTTCATTGGTGAGCGTTGTGCTAAAGCTTGTGTAGAGCTGGGTTACCGCGGTGCTGGTACCTTTGAGTTTCTGTATGAAAACGGCGAGTTCTACTTCATTGAAATGAACACGCGTATTCAGGTTGAGCATCCGGTTACTGAAATGGTCACAGGTATCGACTTAATTAAAGAGCAGTTGCGCATAGCGGCAGGCCGCCAACTATCGATTAGTCAGGAAGATGTCGTTATTCGCGGTCATGCGGTTGAGTGCCGCATTAACGCCGAAGACCCTGATACTTTTACACCATCTCCCGGTACCATCACTCGTTTCCATTCTCCGGGCGGCTTTGGTGTTCGTTGGGACTCACACGTTTACGCGGATTACAAAGTACCGCCTAACTATGACTCAATGATAGGTAAACTGATTACTTACGGCGAGAACCGCGATATTGCTATAGCACGTATGCGTAATGCTTTGAGTGAACTGATCATCGAGAACATTAAAACGAACATTCCTCTGCAAAAATCGATTATGGCAGACGAAAACTTCCAGCACGGTGGTACTAATATTCACTACCTTGAGAAAAAGCTCGGTTTGGGCGGGCATTAATTAATGCCCTGGATACAACTGACGCTTTCTTGCAGTGAAGAGCATGCTCCCCAGGTGGGGGACATGCTCATGGCTAACGGCGCTCAGGCGGTTACATACCGCGACGGCGCTGATACCCCCATTTTTGAGCCACGCCCCGGCGACGTTATATTGTGGGAACACACCTTAGCGACGGGCTTGTTTGACGCCGAAGCTGATATAAAAGCTATTATTGCCAACCTGAAGCAGTCCAACGTTTTCGACAGCAACTTGCAATATAAAGTCGACCCACTGGAAGACAAGGACTGGGAACGCGAATGGATGGATAACTTCCACCCTATTCGTTTTGGCGAAAGTTTGTGGATTTGCCCCAGCTGGCGGGAAGTACCGCAGCCGGATGCCGTTAATATTTTGCTCGATCCCGGCATGGCTTTTGGTACCGGAACACACCCGACAACCGCGATGTGTTTACGTTGGATAGATGCCAATCCCCCCACGGGTAAAACCGTTGTCGACTTTGGTTGCGGATCAGGAATTCTCGGCATTGCGGCACTGTTGTTTAATGCCAAGCATGCTATTGGTATCGACATTGACCAGCAAGCCCTGATTGCGACAAAAGACAACGCCGAACGTAACAAGGTCGGTGATAAATTCAGTCTTTACCTGCCGACTCAGCAACCTAATACTCAAGTTGATTTGGTTCTGGCCAATGTTCTTGCCGGCCCGTTACGTGAACTTGCCGATACGATAATTGGCTTCGTTGCGCCAGGAGGACAATTAGTCTTATCCGGAATATTGGAGCGACAAATAGAAGGGGTTATTGAAGCTTATCAACCTCAGATACAGTTCGACACTCCGACTATAGACGGCGACTGGGCAATGCTTAGCGGTACTCGGGTTGGTTAACAAGCGTCCGCTTTGTCAATAGTAAAAAATGAAAAAAAGACCCAAATTGCGTAATAAATAGCCTTTTCTTTATTGCGCAAATTCCCTAAAATTCCTCACCCTTTCGCTGCGTAGTTTTTAACCGATGCGGATTGGCCCATATCAACTCGACAATCAGGTCATATTAGCTCCCATGGCCGGAGTTACTGACCAGCCGTTCCGTCAGCTGTGTTACAGCACGGGGGCTGGGCTTACAGTATCAGAGATGCTGTCCAGTAACCCCAAGGTATGGCAGACCGATAAATCCAGGCAACGCATGGATCATTCGGGAGAGCTTGGCATTCGTGCCGTGCAAATAGCGGGCTCTGAACCAGAGCTAATGGCTGAAGCTGCGCGGGTTAATGTCAGTATGGGCGCGCAGATTATCGATATAAATATGGGCTGCCCGGCGAAAAAGGTGAATAAAAAAATGGCTGGCTCGGCGCTTATGCAGCACCCTGAGTTAGTTGAAGAGATACTGACAGCGGTCGTTAACGCTGTCGACGTTCCGGTAACGCTAAAGACAAGAACCGGCTGGGATCCTGAGCATAAAAACGGTATTGATATAGCGCAGTTAGCAGAACGCTGTGGTATTCAGTCACTTGCTATTCACGGTCGTACTCGCGCCTGCATGTATAAAGGTAATGCAGAATACGACACGATAAAAGCAATTAAAAACGCCGTTTCGATTCCCGTTGTTGCTAACGGTGATATTCGTACACCGTTACAGGCAAAACAAGTTCTTGAGTATACCGGGGCAGATGCCATTATGATTGGTCGTGGCGCGCAGGGGAATCCCTGGCTGTTTAGAGAAATTGCTTACTTTCTTCAGACAGGCAAGGAACTTCAACCGCCGTCGCTAACTGAAGTGGCTGAAACCGTCATTCATCACGTTGGTAAATTGCACGAATTTTATGGCAGTTACCAGGGTGTCAGAGTCGCCAGGAAACACGTTGGTTGGTATTTAAAAGAAAAAGCCAGCAATGATGAATTCAGGCAAACATTTAATCGTCTTGAGGATGCCGAAGCGCAACTTAAGGCACTTGAAGATTATTTTGTCACTGTAGAGAAGAGATAAGCGTATTATGTTTGATCAAAACCCTAGTCGTGAAAACGTATCTCCCCTGACCACTATCGGTAATAACGCACAGCCAAAGCCGTTGCGTGACTCCGTCAAGCAAGCGTTGAATAGCTTTCTGCGCCAGCTGGACGGTCAGGATCCTGAAGAATTGTACGAGCTGGTGTTATCCGAGGTGGAGGCGCCGCTACTAGAAGAAGTCATGACTTATACCCGGGGTAATCAAACCCGCGCCGCAACTATGTTAGGTATTAACCGCGGCACTTTACGCAAGAAGCTGAAAAAATACGGCATGAATTAAGAATTTTTTGGGCGCCTTTTGGCGCCCTTTTTTTATTGACCTCCCCCGTAATTTAACTGAGTTATAGAAAGGCAAAACAATGGAAACCCGTCCAATCCAACGCGCTTTAATCAGTGTTTCTGATAAAACCGGTATTGTTGAATTCGCTCAATCTCTGGCCAAAAAAGGCATTGAAATTCTCTCTACAGGTGGCACCGCTAAGCTACTTCGCGATTCAGGCATAACCGTTATTGACGTTTCTGAGCATACCGGCCAGGAAGAGATTATGGGCGGGCGTGTCAAAACTTTGCATCCGAAAGTTCACGGAGGCATTTTAGGTCGTCGCGATATCGATCAGACAGTCATGCAGGAACAGAATATTGCGCCTATCGATATGGTTGTGGTTAACCTGTATCCCTTTGCTGAAACGGTAGCCAAAGAAGGTTGCACGTTAGAGGACGCGATAGAAAATATCGATATTGGCGGCCCGACTATGGTTCGCGCTGCAGCCAAAAATCACAAAGACGTGACCATTGTTGTCAATGCCAATGACTACCAACGCGTGCTTGCTGAACTAGAAGAACAGGGCGGAGTCAGCCACAGCACTCGCTTTGACTTAGCGGTCGCTGCATTCGAACACACCGCCCAATACGACGGTATGATTGCCAACTACCTTGGTAAGCAACTGAGTGGAAATGACTTTGCGCGTACATTAAACCTGCAGGTATCGAAAAAGCAGGACTTACGTTACGGCGAAAACTCACACCAGTCAGCAGCATTTTATACCGAATGTAATGCTCCAGCCGGTACCGTTTCCAGCGCTACACAAATTCAGGGCAAAGCGTTGTCCTTTAACAATATTGCCGATACAGACGCGGCGCTTGAATGCGTAAAGAGCTTTGCTGAGCCGGCCTGCGTTATTGTTAAGCATGCAAACCCTTGCGGTGTCGCAATTGGTGAGTCCATTACCAATGCTTATGATCGCGCCTTTAAGACCGATCCAACTTCCGCGTTTGGTGGCATTATTGCTTTCAACCGTGAGCTGGATGAAACAACAGCAACAGCTATTGTCGAGCGCCAGTTTGTTGAGGTTATTATCGCGCCGAGTGTCAGCGACAAAGCCAGAACTGCGGTTGCCGGTAAGAAGAACGTTCGTTTGTTAGAGTGCGGCAATTGGGAAGAAACCAACACCCAGCTAGATTACAAGCGAGTTAGTGGCGGTTTATTAGTACAAGATACCGACAACCAGGACTTTAACGCAGACCAATTAAAAGTGGTCACTGAAAAGCAACCAACAGAAGCACAGATGACCGACTTATTATTCTGCTGGAAAGTTGCCAAGTTTGTTAAGTCTAATGCCATAGTTTATGCCAAAGACGGCATGACAGTAGGCGTAGGCGCCGGCCAAATGAGCCGCGTTTACAGCGCTAAAATTGCCGGTATAAAAGCGGCCGACGAAAATCTTAGTGTGCCAGGTTCCGTTATGGCTTCTGATGCTTTCTTCCCGTTCAGAGATGGTATTGATGCCGCCGCCGAAGCCGGTATCAGTGCTATCATTCAGCCGGGGGGCTCGATCCGTGACGAAGAGATCATCGCCGCAGCTAATGAACACGGTATCGCGATGGTATTCACCGGCATGAGACATTTCCGCCACTAGGCAACTTAACCAGTGGGCATAGCATTGCGTCCGTAACGTTTGGGGGCTAGTCTAATAGACAAGTTCCCAACCCTACAGGTGATAGCATGAGAAAATTAATAACATCCGCTTCTGTCATAGTATTAGCAAGTGCCCTTAGTGCCTGCTCTCCAGCCCCCGAGGCGGATTCTTTGCAAGCAGCAGTCGACCATGAATCCCGCACCGACAAATACGCTGCTCGTGATGAATTCCGTAACCCAAAAGAAACTTTAGAGTTTTTTGAGCTAGAGCCGAGTATGACGGTAGTGGAAATTTGGCCAGGTGGTGGTTGGTATACTGAAATTTTGGCCCCTTATCTGGCGGATGAAGGACAGCTTTATGCTGCACACTTCCCGGAAGATTCAGGTAGCGATTACTACCAACGTTCACTTGAGAATTTCAAAGAAAAATTAACCACTAATCCGCTCTATGGCAATGTCATTTTGACCGAATTTGCACCGGGTAAAGACACTGACCTGGCACCGGCTCGTAGTGCCGATCGTGTGCTCACGTTCCGCAACCTTCACAACTGGTATATGCAAGAAGGCGAAGAAGGTGTCATTCAGGCATTCCGTCAGTTTCATCAAACACTGAAACCTAACGGTATGCTGGGTATCGTTGACCATCGTCTGCCCGAGTCAAAAGATGCTGAAGCTTTTAAAGACTCTGGCTATGTAAAAGAGAGCTGGGTAATAGACTTAGCTGAACAAGCCGGTTTCGAGTTTGTGGCTAGTGCCGAAATCAACGCAAACCCAGAAGATACAGCTGATCACCCTAAAGGTGTCTGGACTTTACCTCCAACCCTGACGCTGGGTGAAGAAAACAGAGAAAAATACGAAGCCATTGGTGAAAGCGATCGCTTCACCTTGAAGTTTCGCAAACCCGTTACAGACTAGAGGACAGAACTAACCTTATGAAAGTATTGGTCGTTGGCGGCGGAGGCCGTGAACACGCTCTGGCGTGGAAAGCAGCACAATCACAGCAAGTGGAGTGCGTATATGTTGCCCCGGGTAACGCAGGTACAGAGCGTGAGCCAAACCTGACAAATGTGGCCATCAGCGCCGAAGACATTGAAGGTTTGCTTAACTTTGCCAAAAGCGAAGGTGTTGAACTGACCATTGTTGGTCCGGAAGCACCTTTAGTTGCAGGCATTGTTGATCGCTTTAGTGAAGCAGGACTCGCCGCATTTGGCCCCACGGCTAAAGCAGCGCAGCTAGAAGGCTCTAAAGCGTTTAGCAAAGACTTTCTGCAGCGCCACAATATACCCACCGCCGACTACCAAAACTTTACAGAGGTTGAGGCAGCCAAAGCCTATGTCGCTGAAAAAGGCGTTCCTATTGTCATAAAGGCAGACGGCCTTGCCGCTGGAAAGGGCGTTATTATAGCCGAAAGTCAGGAGCAGGCGGATGCCGCTATCGACGACATGCTGGCCGGTAACCGTTTCGGTGATGCCGGGCATCGGGTCGTTATAGAAGAGTTTTTACGCGGTGAAGAAGCCTCTTTTATTGTCATGGTGGACGGCGAACACGCAGTACCTTTTGCGTCAAGCCAGGATCATAAAGCACGTGACAACGGCGATAAAGGACCTAACACAGGTGGGATGGGCGCTTATTCGCCGGCTCCGGTAGTGTCACCGAGCATCCATAAATGGGTTATGCAGCACGTTATTAAACCTACAGTCGATGGGATGGCAGCAGAAGGAGCGCCTTACAAAGGGTTCCTCTATGCCGGTTTAATGATTGCGGAAGACGGCACTGCCAAAGTTCTGGAGTATAACTGTCGCTTTGGGGATCCTGAAACTCAGCCCATTATGATGCGTTTAAAGTCGGATTTGGTTGAGCTTTGCCAGCAGGCAATTGAAGGCAAACTTAATCAGGCGCCTATCGACTTTGATGAGCGCGCTGCAGTTGGTGTGGTTATGGCTGCCGGAGGGTATCCTGAAAGTTACAACAAAGGAAATGTCATTCACGGCCTTCCTGAACAAGCTTCTGAAAACCAGAAGGTATTCCACGCGGGAACTAAAATGGATGACGGCAATGTGGTCACAAGTGGTGGCCGGGTTCTCTGTTGTACAGCCCTGGGTAAAACCGTTACTGAGGCTCAACAACTTGCCTACCAGCTGGCTGATAAAATTAACTGGAATGATGCCTATTATCGCACCGATATCGCGCACCGTGCGATAAAACGCGAAAGCTAAATACCCACCTCCTGTCATTACATTGTCATAAAAGCTTACTAAGCTTTTGTCTCTGTTGTGATGGGAGGTTTCATGCCTGGGTGTGATTTAAAAAAAGAGCTATTAACCCTTATTCAGGGGAAGCAACTTTACCCTCTATTTCAACCCGTTATGGACACTGTCCGCGGAGTTGTTATTGGCCATGAAGCGCTTATTCGCGGCCCTAAAGGACACTCTCTCGAATCCCCGGATAACTTATTCTCTCTCGCCAGCAAAGTAAGACTATTATCAGAACTGGAACTAGCATGTCGCTCTGCTGCCATGGAAGCGTTTCAGAAAAACTCTATGCAGGGTAAACTTTTTCTTAATGTGAATCCCAATGTTCTGCAGGATGACTCTCACCCGCATGGATCGACACTGCGTTTGTCCCAGCAATTTGGCATATCACCAGAACAAATTGTCATTGAAATTTCAGAACGCTACCCAATTGAAGATACCGAAAATCTGAAACACGCCATTATTCACTATCAGAAACTTGGCTTTATGATTGCTATTGACGATTTAGGTGCGGGTTACTCCGGGCTCAAGCTCTGGTCGGAATTACATCCTGACTATGTCAAAATCGATCGCTATTTTATTCAGTCTCTTGAAACATCTTCGGTAAAAAGAGAATTTGTGCAAAGTATTCTGTCACTGGCCACAAGTTTACGCACGAAAGTGATCGCAGAGGGCATCGAAACCACAGATGAACTTGAGCAATTACAGTCTATGGGTGTTAATTATTGTCAGGGGTTCCTGCTCGGAAAGCCGCAACTTTATCCGGTACTGGAGGTCTCTTCTTCACTGGTCGTTCCTAATCATTCTGTTGCACTAAACTACCAAACAACTATCGCCAGTGTGGTCGATACCATTCACGGCGTATCAGCGGAAACTCGCTCTTCACAAGTGCTCGACACCTTCACACAAGATAAGACGTTATCCTCCTTGCCCGTTATTTATGAGAAAAAGGTCGTCGGAATTATACGAAGAGAAAAGGTTATGGAATTCTTCTCTGGCTCCTACGGTCATGCTCTTTATGCCAACAAACCGGTTTCTTACATTATGGATGTAAGCCCTCTTTCCGTTGACTGGCAAACATCGCTGGAGGAAGTGAGTCAGTTAATTACCGATAATGATGAAGTCGATATCTATCAACATATTATCGTTACTAAGAGAGGTGTTTACTACGGCGTAGCGTCCATTAAAAATTTATTACGCAGAATAACCGAGCTAAAAGTTAACAACGCCCGCCATGCTAACCCTTTAACTCAACTTCCGGGGAACGTAGCTATCAACCAAGTTATAGAGAACCAGCTTTCCCAAGCCTGTTCATTTCACGTGGCCTACTTTGATTTGAACCACTTTAAGCCGTATAACGATATTTATGGTTACGAACAGGGCGATCAGATTATTAAATGGTTAGCGCAGATACTACAAAAACAATTATTCAGGCATGGCCATTTCATTGGTCACATTGGCGGAGACGACTTTGTCGCTATTTTTAAAGACACCGATAAAGAACAAACCGAAGAGTTATGCCATAAAATTATCAAAGACTTCGAGCAAGGCATCACCCGATTTTATCATCAGGAGCACATTCAGTTGGGGGGAATAAAAGCATTATCCCGTAACGGTAAACCGGCCTTCTACCCATTACTAAGTCTTGCTATTGGTGTGGTTCAACCAGATCCCTCGGAGTGTTTATCACATCACGATGTCGCACTATTAGCCAGCGAAGCAAAAAAAGAAGCAAAACAATCTGACGGCAGCCACTGCTACATGTGCCACCGTCAAAAACCCAGACGTTTACGCCAGGTTAATCTTCAACAATCAGATCATCTTCAGTATCAGACGCTGAGCTAAATGAATCATCAGCAAATTTACCGCGCCCGTACATACTGGCGACTTTTGGCCGATGAATACGTGCCTGATATTTTGCCCAGACCTTTTCTACATCCGTTACAGGGGCTTGTTCCCCCCGGCACGCAGCCAGCAACTCAATATCTTCTTGTAAAACAGGTTCAAACTCTCCCGCCAGCATTGCCGTAATGAGGCAGCCGTAATGGGTCAAAGCATCGCTTTCACGAATAGAGAAATCGCCTGAGCGAGAAAAGCCATAAGGGTAGTTGCGGAAATCGTTAAACGGTTTCTTTAACAATACTTCACGGGTCATCTTGGTCATGTGTAAGCCCTTCCTACAGACTAAAACCGAACAAAAAGTCTGTCGTTATATACGACAAAGACGATATAGAGCGATATCGAACTTTTGTCAACGAAAATTTTTGTAAAGTGCCTTTTAACAAATGGTTGTAGCAACTATAAATTAGCCGTGTGTAATAAGTTATGTCATTTTATTTCAAGTTATTTCGCAAATAAGAAGGAAGAGCACTATGAATAAGTTAATGTTAACGACACTAGCCACCGCAACGCTAGGGCTAGTCGCATGCGGGGGCTCTGACAGTGATGACAATAACACCGATACCGCTCAATTCTCTCTGGGCATTAGTGACGCCCCGGTAGACAACGCTGAGTCTGTTGTTGCCTGCTTTAACGCAGTTGAACTTACCGGTAACGGCGATGAGCCCCGTACTTTCACCGTCGGTGAGGATATTGAAGCCCCTGAAGAAAATGACCTTTGTACCGACGAAGATGGCCAACCCATTGCAAATACCATTGGCATCGACTTGCTAGAGTTTACGGGCAACGACTCGATGGTTTTTCTTGAAAACGCAGAAATTGATGCGGGTCAGTACGGACAGCTAAGACTAGTAATGGCCGAAGGTTCTTACATCATGACAGACACCAACGATGATGGTGAAGCTGAAAAAGTTGCCGTACAAGTCCCTTCAAACGAGTTGAAGTTAGACGGTTTTGTTGCCGATGCAGGCGGAAACCTTAACTTTACCGTTGAGTTTGATTTGCGCCACTCAATGACTAACCCGGTCGGCCAGGATCACTACATCCTTAAGCCGCGCGGCGTTCGTCTGGTTGATAACTCTGCTGTTGGTCACCTGAAAGGTACTGTTGCTGAAGGTGCGTTGCTATTTAACGAAACCTGTACCGTAGCACCGGAAAACACAGAAGAACCGGTAGCTTATGTTTATCTCTACGAAGGCAGTGACCTTGATGAAACAACCTTAGCTGATAACGGAGGTTCGGAAGAAAACGAGCCTTATGCCAGCACAGCGGTTTATTTTGATGGGGTAGACACCTACGACTTCTCTATAGGTTTTGTTGCAGCAGGAGACTACACAGCCGCGCTTACCTGTAATGGTGGGGACGATCCGGAAGCCGATGATGACGTGAACTTTTTCTTAACCGAGAACGTCACTATTGAAGAATCTAGCGAGCCACAAGAATTAGAATTTGTTGGTGCAGCTGAGGAATAAAGGCATTCGATAGTTTTGGCTACAGGGACGTAGCCTTCCTCTTACCAAAAACCAAATGCTGACCCCAGACTTCTGCCACTGAGCAACACCGAAATTAAAAAGATGACTGCAGCCAGCATATTTTGCAAACCGGAGTTACGGTAATTGCCTAACATCGAACTCTGACAAAGCCACCACAGAAACCCCACAATAACTGGCAGTAAAATCCCATTCGCAACCTGAGCAAACCAAATAACCGTTACCGGCTTTATGCCAACGCTTGAAATAACAATACCTATTAGCAAAATCGATAGCCAAACCGTTCTGAAAGCCCTGCTTCGTAAATTAACCGACCAACCCATAATGCCGCATAATGCATAAGCACTGGCTAAAGGCGCCGTTGTCGCCGATGAAATGCCCGCAGCGAATAACCCGATTGCCATTAAGTAAGTAGCCCCGTCGCCAAAAAGTGGACGCAGCGATCCGGCTAAGTCACCCGCACTTTCAATTGTCACTTGCTGGCCAAAGAACGCAGAAGCTGCAGTGGCAACAATAGCCATAGAAATAAGACCACCAAAAGGTATTGAAAGAAAAAGGTCCCGACGAGCAGCTGAAAGGTCATTCGGAGATCGCCATTTTTTAGACACACTGGAAGCATGCAGGAAAATATTATACGGAACTACAGTGGTACCAATTAGCGCAACGACAGTGAGTGTCGCTCCGGTAGGCAATGAAAACCCAAAGGTACCTTGAAATACAGCACTCCAGTCTGGGTCTGTTAATAAAAAGGTGCCGATAAAGGCCACGCTCATGAGCAGCACCATTCCGATGAGCGTCTTTTCTATCACCCGCGCATTACCCGACCAGAGTATCAGTAGCGCGATAACACCAATAATAAGCGCCCAGGCATTGCTCAACCAAGCATCCAGTATTGGTACCGGCCCAAGTAGCTCACCAGCACCTAAACTGGCTCCGGAAAGGTTTCCGCCCTGATAAACACTATTGCCAATAGCAATAGCGCTAAAAATGAGAATTAATGCCAACCAACGAAGCCAGCCAGAGGTGAGGTTATTACGGATATTTTCGCCAAGCCCGGCTTGTGTCACCAAACCAATGCGGGCCGACATTTCCTGAAGAATAACGCAGGCAACAATAGAGAACAGTAACGCCCAAAGCAGTGCGTAACCAAAGTTTGCTCCGGCCAGCGAGGCTGTAACAACGGTCCCCGGCCCAATAAATGCCGCAGCGACTAACGCACCAGGCCCGAACTGAGAGAGTTTCAACATAGCCTAAACGGTTCTATTAAGAGATTCAGGACCTTCAATGGTTACCATTGAAATCCAGTTTTTATTCAGTGCCTCGGATAAGTCCGACTCAAGCACAGAGCGAGCCGTGCCGTACTCAACATATAAATCGGTGACGCCACAGGCTCTATTACGGCCATGGGCTTTACCTGTATACAGTGCCATATCGGCAACCTGAAGGACCTTCTCCCAATCCATTTCATGTTCCGGTATGTCGGCAAACGGCAGGCGAATAAAGCCTATAGTAGTTGTCACAAAAATTTCCTGTCCTTCGTAAACAACCGGCTCTTTCGCTATCGCTTTCAAAATTCTTTCGCTCATTTCTTCCAGGTCTGCACTGCTTACGTTACGAACAAGAAAGAGAAATTCCTCACCGCCCCAACGGATCAGTTTATCGCTTGCACGACACTCTTTTTGTAAGCGTTGACTGATTTCAATCAATACTTTATCACCGGCCGCGTGCCCATATTTGTCATTAATGCGTTTAAAAAAGTCGATATCAAGCAGAATGAGGCCATCGGAATGGGCCGCCGCTTCGCGTCTCTCACCATGCTGTTTACGCGCTTCCATCTCTTCCTGAAGAGCACGGCGGTTCCACAAGCCAGTAAGAGGGTCTCGACGTGACTGGTCAGCCAACAAGTTATTAGCTTCTTTTAACCTTAAGTTGGCGCGTCGGGCTTTGCGGTACATTAGAAAAACAAATAAAGCAGCGAATACAGCAACAATCCCCAATAACAACCAAATTAGGTTTCTCTGTTCGTTGATTTCCAGTAACTGCTGTTTAAGTTCGTTTTGGCGCTCCAGCAACTCAATCTGCTGCTCTTTATCTTTGCTTTCATAAAGCTGCTGTAAATTAGCCAGGTTCTGCTGTTGATCACTTTGATAGAGCTCTTCCATTAACTCCATCTGCTGCTTTAGAGTCTCGGCCTGTTTTTGATGTTGCCCGGCAAGCTCATAGGCTTCAGCAAGCTCGCCAAGTAACCCTTCAACTTCCGTTTTTATGTCTTCTTCACGATAGAACTCAAGCGCTTCGCGCATTTCTTCAAGGCCGACTTCCGTGTTGCCCTGATGCACATCAATAAAGCCTAAATTGAAATGGATGGTCTGTGCCATCCAGATATCTTCGACTTCTTCGGCCAGCTCCAGAGCTTCTCGTAAATGACTTCGAGCTTCTTCCCACTTTTTTTCAGACATGTAGTGGTCGCCGAAGTTATTTAAAATAACGGGTAATAAATACTCTCGTTCATCTTTAACTGCCGCTTGGTAAGCTTTTCTTAACGAAACAAGAGAAGCTTCTCGCTCGTCCATTCCGGCTTCAACATAAGATTTGTGCAGATAAAAATCAGGCAAGTCGTATTCCAGCTCGTTCTGCTTAGCGCTTTGAATCGCTTTATTAATTGTCTTTAACGACCCTTCCCAGTTTTTCAACTCAGACTGAATAATCGCGATTGAGTAGTCCAGATATTGTTGACGGATGGGCGTTCTTTCGTTGTTCGTTTCGTTGACGGCATCCTGAGCCAGCAGCAAGTGACGCAAAGCATCATCGTAACGGTTCCAGTCAGCATAGACTCTCGAAATAAGGTTGTGACCGTAATAACGAACCCTTGGCATACGAGCGTTGGAAAGGGGGATTTCGACATCGTTGAGCAGCAAAAACGCTTCGCCGTACTTACCTTCCATTTGAAGTATTTCAACTCGCGTCGCCTGAGCTTCGGCTTTTACATCAGAAATTTCACTATTTTCAGCAAGAGCCAGCAGTTCATCCAGTTTTTCGAAAGCTAACTCTGTTTCACCTTCGTAGTAATACCAGGATACTTCATAGCTTTTAGCTCTGGCCCGAGTAGCTACGGGGGTTTTCGGCGAAATATTTTCCAGCACATTAAACAAAATAGCTCTGGAGTCTTCCTCTTCACCCAGGGAGTTAAGGTAATCATCCAGTTGCTCCTCCATGGCCATATTGACCGGAACACCGTTAATATTTTCTGTCGAAGGCTGAGCTGAGACGGACCCAAAACTTACCAGCAGAAAAAACGCTGAAGCGGCTAAGCAATAGTTGACCCATTTCTTGTTTTTATTTTTCATGGGAGCGAGTCCGTTCAATGATTAATTAACGACCAAGTTTATCTCAATTTGAATGATTGCACAAAGCCAATCACTGAGGTAAAACAGCAGTATGACAACGACAAAGTTAGACTGGTCGAAGATACTTAAGTCAGGGCAAAGAATCTTTATTGGCTCTCACGCTGCGGTGCCAACCGCGCTTATCGATGACCTGATAGAAAACGCAAAAAATCTGCATGATATTGAAATTGTGCAGTTAATGACGCTGTCCGACAATAAGTGGGCCGGCCCGCAGTACCAGCAGTTATTTAAGGTCAATACCTTTTTTATTGGTGGCGATACCGTAAGAACCGCGGTAAATGAAGGCCGAGCGGATTATACCCCCAGCTTTATTTCCGATATTCCCAACCTGTTTAATAACGGCATTCTGCCATTAGATGCCGCTTTAATTATGGTCAGTCCTGCAGACAAGTACGGCTACCATTCAATGGGGGTTTCAGTCGACGTGGTCGCCGCCGCGGCTAAATCTGCCAAGACCGTTATCGCCCAGGTGAACCCTAATATGCCGGTCACTTACGGACAGTCTTTTCTGCACACGAATCAAATTAATTACTTTTGGGAACATGCAGCACCTCTGCCCGAACTGCCACCACCCAGCCTTGAAGACAGTAAAATCATTGAGCGGATCGGCCAGTACATTGCCCTGCTGGTTGATAATGGCTCTACGCTTCAAATTGGTGTCGGTACTATTTGCGCTGCGGCACTGCGTTACTTAAGTAACCATAAAGATCTGGGCATTCATAGCGAGCTTATTACTGACGATGTCATGCATTTGATGCTCAAAGGGGTCATTAATAACCGCAAAAAAACCTTCCACCCTAATAAAATTGTGACCAGCTTCTGCATGGGGTCAAAAGCCCTTTATGACTTTGTTGACCACAATCCACACGTTGGTTTTTATCCCAGTGAATATGTAAATTCACCAGCAAACGTTGCCCGTAATGACAAATTAATAGCAATTAACAGCGCCATTGAGGTGGACTTAACGGGTCAAATTGTGTCGGATTCTATTGGACACCAGTTTTACAGCGGTATTGGTGGGCAAGTGGACTTCAGTCGCGGGGCATCTTTAAGTAAAGGAGGTAAACCCGTTATCGCTCTGCCGTCAACAACACAAGACGGTAAAGTATCGCGCATTGTTCCATTCATTCGGGAAGGCGCAGGTGTAGTAACAACGCGCGGGCACGTACACTATGTCGTCACCGAATTTGGCGTCGCTTCATTGCGGGGAAAAAGTATTCGCGAGCGGGCTATGGAGCTAATTCGCGTTGCTCACCCTAAATTCCGTAGCCACCTGTTGCAGGAAGTTCGTAAACATTATTGGGTTCCCCATTATCAGCAACAAACACCAGTTGATGTGCCGGAACTCGGCGATATTGGCTTTAAAAAGCTCAAAATTAATAACGAATCTTTTGATTTAAGACCGCTTTATCCGTCGGATGAACGTCGGCTGCAAGAGTTCTTTTATTCTCATACGAAAGAAACTCTGCAGCTACGTTACAACGCCGTACCCACAACCATGACCCGGGAAAAATCCTGTACCTTAGTCAGTGTCGACCAGTCAAAAGATCTTGCCCTGTGTATTGTGCATCAAAAAGGCTCTGCGGTTCAGATTCAGGCGGTTGGGCGTTACTACTACATCGAGTCGCAAAATAGTTGCGAGGTCGCTTTTGTGACCCGCGAGAAATACCAGGGCCGCGGCATGGCGGGCAAGCTATTAGATGAAATGATCCGCATAGCACGCGAACGTGGCCTGGACAGTATGCAAGCCTACGTATTAGCCGCGAATAAACCCATGTTAAGTGTGTTTGAACGGGGCGGCTTCAAACGCTTGCCCAGTGAAGAGCCGGGTGAAGTCTTGCTCAAACTCGATCTTAAACAAGGCAGTGAGTAAATTATGTCGATAGTCGTATTCAGTCATGATGACTGCCTCAAACACATACCCAACGAGCAGCACCCCGAGTGCCCGGCCCGTATTGAAGCCATTAATGACCAACTCATTCGCTCCGGCCTCGACTTTGTGCTTATACGAAAAGAAGCAACAGAAGCGCCCTGGGAAGCTATTCAAGCGGCGCATTCCCAAGCACATATCGACTTTATTCGTGCGGAAATTCCTGAGTACGACCATGAATGGATAGATCCGGACACCTTAGTGACACCAGGTAGCTTAACCGCTGCCTTGAAAGCAGCCGGAGCAGCGGTTAATGCGGTTGACGATGTTATGACCACCCTCAACAAACAAGCTTTTTGTGCCGTTCGCCCACCCGGCCACCACGCTACGCGCTCAAAAGCCATGGGCTTTTGTTTATTCAACAACATTGCCGTGGCGGCGTACCACGCTATTGAAAAATACGGGCTTGAGCGTGTTGCTATTGTCGACTTTGACGTACACCACGGCAATGGAACCGAAGACATAGTTCAGGGTGATGACCGTATCTTGTTTTGTTCGTCATTCCAGCAGGCGTTTTACCCATTTACCGGGGAAGACACTAGCGCCGGCAATGTTCACAACGTGCCTCTGCCTGCTGGTTGCAAGGGTGAACAATGGCAACAAGCGGTTTCGGAGAAATGGTTCAGTGCACTCGACGAATTCCAGCCTCAACTGGTGCTTATTTCTGCCGGCTTCGATGGTCACGCAGAAGACGACATGTCTCAGTTTCTCCTAAAAGAAGAAGACTACCACTGGATAAGCGTTAAGCTGAAAGAAATTGCCGACAAACACTGTGACGGTCGTATCGTATCTACGCTTGAAGGCGGGTATAATCTCAGCGCGTTAGGCCGCAGTGTTGTTGCGCATTTAAAAGGCTTACTCTAAGCGCACCTCTATTCTTAAAACATTCATAAAAAAGAGTCGAATATTATGGGATTAGTTCTTAAGCTTGTGGCGGGTATTGTCGCCGGTATTCTTATTGGGTTATACATGCCAGAATGGGTCAGCCAACTCCTGCTGACTTTCAAAACACTGTTCGGTCAGCTGCTGTTCTTCACTATCCCATTACTTATTTTGTTCTTCATTACCAGCGGTATTGCCAGCTTACCGAGCAACTCCGGAAAAATGCTGGGTAAAACCTTAGGCATTGCTTATGCCTCAACCGTTATTGCAGGTATTATCGCCTTTTTCGCTGCCAGCCTTGTCGTTCCCTGGCTGACAACCGACGCTCAGAGTGTTTCTACAGAAGCCAAAGCCACTATCGAACCCTTTATTGAGCTGTCGGTTCCACCGCTAATGGAAGTCATGTCGGCACTGGTTTTAGCCTTTATTTTTGGGTTGGGTATTGCCAGTACAAAAGCAGAAAACCTGAAGAAACTGTCGGATCAAGGCCGTGATATTATCGAGCTGCTGTTGGTTAAAGTTATTATTCCATTACTGCCGCTGTATATTGCCGGTATCTTTGCGGAAATGGCCGTTGCCGGTACAGTATTCGACACCTTGAAAACCTTTGGCGTTATTCTGATACTCGCCGTCGCCCTGCACTGGATTTACATTACCTCCATGTACATTATGGCGGGCATAAAAACCGGTCGTTCACCGCTGTTTTTAATCAAAAATATGCTGCCGGCGTATTTTACTGCACTAGGTACTATGTCCAGCGCAGCCACTATTCCAGTTACTCTGCAAAGCGTGCGCAAGAACAAAGTCGATAACGACGTTGCCAACTTTACCGTGCCACTTTGCGCCACCGTTCACTTAGCCGGCTCCACCATTACCATTGTCAGTTGTGCTGTTGCGGTTATGGTGCTGCATAATTCCCTCGCCATTCCCGGCTTCTTTACCATGCTGCCATTTATTTTAATGCTTGGCATTGTCATGTTAGCCGCACCAGGTGTGCCCGGCGGCGCCGTTATGTCGGCGGTTGGCCTATTGGGTTCAATGCTGGGCTTCGGCGAAACTGCTATCGCCTTAATGATAGCCCTGTACATGGCACAAGACAGCTTCGGTACCGCCTGTAATATTACAGGTGATGGTGCTATAGCCATGTTTGTGGATAGTTCGAAGAAGAGTTAGCCAGCTAAACCATCAAGGCGCGCCAAGTGACTTAACGTGCGAGCCTTGATGGTTTCCCCAACCGACAACGCCTTTGTCGCTGGAGCATCCTCTAAGGCCTTATTCAGTGCCGGTTCAGTAAGCTCCAACAATTCGCCCAGCACTTGCCTCACAGCGTTTGCTGACAACCCTAAATAACGGCCATGACTCAACCAGTGACGTCCTAAAATATTGTACCAGCGATAGTGCGTGTTTTTGCTGTGTACTTTCATTGCCATTTTAATTTTCTTCAATTGAATATTGCCCTGTCCAAAATAAGGGTAGGCACTCATCACATCGTAAATCGGACACAACTTAAAGCCGTTTGCCTGAAGGTGAATACTGAAGTTTTTCGCGTGACCATCAATTGCCGCCAGTAACCAAAAAACGACCTGAGTTTTGAAGAACGTCAGCCTATCTTCATGTGGCGTTATCGAGCGACTCAACGTATCCATAATGTCCTTTGAGCTAGGTCCCCCGTGTTCCTCGTATTTACTGCCGCTAACACGACCTAACGCTTGGCACATGTCCTCTTGGGGGAGTCGTAATATACGCTCCTTCTCTTTTTCTACCTTTCGGTCAAACCGTTTCACCACTAGCGCTTTTTGGCCTTTAAACATTAAAATATCGGCCTCAGCAACATCAAAGCCGAGATGATGAAGGAAACGTAGGCAAAACCACTCGTTTTCAACGCTATTACTCATATCCAAAGCCATTTGCGGGTGATGCATAATAGGCGGCTTAAAGATATGCGTTGTCGCGGTTATACCGTGAGGCATACACCATTTTTCATTCCAGTAAGTAAGTGCCGTTTTTTCCTGAGCACCGGCTAACGAAATTCGAAAGTCGTCATCCTCATTTAAACCTAGTGTATTTTCTACTCGGGTTCTTTTAATTTGCTCTGCAACACCACTTTCAGTTAGTGGTGTTAGGGAAAGATCTTCAGTGCCTGTATTTTCTGGCGGTGTTACTTTCAGCGAGATTGCACCAATACAATCGCCACCAATTGCTGCAAGTAGATCAAAGGGAGACAGGCTATCAGCGCCCAACTTATCAACAATATGCTTGCGAACAATGTCGCTGTCGGGTAACAAGTTATCGAAATAAGCATGGACCGAATCCGTTGTTATCTCTGAAGACTGCAACGGAATGCTCAAGGAAATTGGGCGCGAACCTTTAAGACTAAGCCACTCTTTTTCATATTGAAAGCTTAGCCGGCCTTTACGCCGAAAGAGACGTCCGACTAAAAAGCCATTCATTGAGCAATATAATGTATCCGTCAGTGAGCGCCGTCCCATTAGAAATCTACCTCCTGGCATTGAAGAGGTATGTCATACATTGGTCCAATATCAACTTTCAAATCGAGCATAGCGCAAAGCCTTAAAAGCATATCCGCGCTGATTTTATCGGGCTGCAGTTCGTACTTAGAAATGTCTTTTTGATAAACACCGAGCCTGTCTGCCAGTTCGGTTTGCGTCCACTTCTTGCTTTTTCGTGCATCACGCAGAGCCGAGGCGATGTCTTGCGGTGTGTTTATTTTCATGGCTATTCCTGAATTTATACTAATAAAAGGATAAGTAAGATATAGACCAAATTTAGTATAAAGTCAATTTATACTCATTTTAGTATAAACAGGAAGAGGAGTTACTATGCCTTAGAAAAAATAGAAGCAATTCATCAACGTTATTAGGGAGTTTTAATAAGAAACTTGGAGCGGGAAACGAGATTCGAACTCGCGACCCCAACCTTGGCAAGGTTGTGCTCTACCAGCTGAGCTATTCCCGCGTATTGGTACTTTTTACAGTATTCTGGAAAGTCTGACGTTGGAGCGGGAAACGAGATTCGAACTCGCGACCCCAACCTTGGCAAGGTTGTGCTCTACCAGCTGAGCTATTCCCGCTTCGTCAGTGCGGCGTGTATTCTACTGATACCACCGATAAGGTCAATAGTTTTTGCGCCGCAATTGGCTTATTTGCTGAAAAAATGCTCTCGGTAATGCTGCAATTCCGCAATAGACTCTCGAATATCAGCCAAAGCTTCATGCGCACCCGACTTTTTGAAACTATTAACAACTTCTGGTTGCCAGCGTTTTGCCAACTCTTTTAACGTACTGACATCCAGGTTGCGGTAATGGAAAAAGGCTTCGAGTTCAGGCATGTGCTTCGCTAAAAAACGACGGTCCTGACAAATACTGTTACCGCACATAGGAGAAACCCCGGCATCAACGTATTGTTTTAAAAACTCAATGGTTTCTGCTGTTGCTTTCTTTTCGTCGTACTCGCTTTGCTTTATTCGCTCAACCAGGCCTGACCCTGTATGCGTTTTGACATTCCAGTCGTCCATTCTGTCCAGGTACTTCTGAGGTTGATGAATAGCAATGACAGGCCCTTCCGCTAAGGTGTTCAGCTGTGCATCAGTAACAATGGTTGCTACCTCAATAATGTGATGCTCTTCCGGCACCAGCCCGGTCATTTCAAGGTCAATCCAAATTAGGCGTTGTTTCTTGTCGTCTTCTGTCATTACCCTGCTCTCTTAATGCAATTTGTTGTATGATAGCGTCATTTCCAGCACGACAACAGGTTACAGGCTTGGTAAAACGCAGACGTCTGAACAAAGGCCAGCAACGGCGGGTATCAGCCAACCAAAAAAAACGGCTGAAAAACACCGATATTGAGTGGACAGATAACCAACTCAATGCACCGGAAGCCGGGCGTGTTATCAGCCGCTTCGGTCAGCACGCCGATATTCGCGATGCCGAAGGCAATACCTACCGCTGCCATATACGCCGGGTTGTCGACAGCCTGGTATGCGGCGACAGCGTCCTCTGGTCCAGAGCAAGTGCCGAACAACAAGGTATGCAGGGTGTAGTTGTTGCCGTTCAGGAAAGACATAGCCTGCTGTCCCGTCCTGATTACTACGACGGATTAAAGCCTGTTGCTGCTAACATCGATCAAATCTTCGTTATTTCCAGCGTACTCCCCAGCTTCTCATCGCAAATTATCGATCGCTACTTAGTCGCCTGCGAGGACATTGGCATAGAACCCGTTATTGTGCTGAATAAAGCGGATTTGCTGCCCGAAATTGACGAGACCGAACGTCAATATATTGAGCAAAGGCTTAAAGATTACGAAAGCATTGGTTACAAAGTTCTTAACGTCAGCAGTGCAACTCAGAGCGGGTTGGATGCTTTGCAAGAGATGCTGAAAGACCATATTTCGATTGTTGTCGGTCAGTCCGGCGTGGGTAAGTCGTCGCTGGTAAACCAGCTTTTACCTGACGTGAACGCCGACACAAATTTAGTGTCAGATAACTCTGGATTAGGACAGCACACAACGACGGTTGCAACCTGGTATGACTTAAAGGAGGGCGGAGCCCTTATTGACTCACCCGGTATCCGGGAGTTTTCGTTATGGCACCTGGAACCTGAGAGAGTCGCCCGGTGCTATGTCGATTTCCGTGACTACTTAGGCGGCTGCAAATTCCGCGATTGTAAACACGGCGATGATCCGGGCTGCGCATTGCAAGAGGCTGTCGGTAACAATCAATTGCATGAATGGCGCCTTTCTAATTATCATCGCATTATAGAGACGATGAAAACACAAAAGCCCAGTCGGGCAATTAGAGGTAAGTAACTGTGTCAAAGACCGATAAAGTCAAAATTTTCTTCCAGCATGTGATGCCGAAGCATTTAATTTCCAGGTTAATGGGAAAGTTTGCTGCTGCACGTGCCGGATGGTTCACACAGGTTTTTATCCGCTGGTTTATTCGGCAGTATAAAATTGACATGAGTGAGGCCATTCACGAGTCACCCAAGGCTTATAAAACCTTTAATGAATTCTTCACACGCAAGCTAAAACCAGAGCTTCGACCGCTGGAAGCAGACGACAACGAATTAGCACACCCGGTCGACGGTGCAGTCAGCCAGTTAGGCGACATTGATGGCGGACGCATTTTTCAGGCTAAAGGGCATGACTATTCATTACAGGAATTGCTCGGTGGCAACGAAGAAGACGCCAAGCCTTTTGTAAACGGTAAATTTGCGACTATTTATCTGGCACCGAAAGATTACCACCGCATTCATATGCCTTGCGATGGTGCTCTGAAAAAGATGATTTACGTGCCGGGTGATTTATATTCAGTCAACCCACTAACCGCGGCTAATGTACCGAATCTGTTCGCACGTAACGAGCGCGTTGTAGCTATTTTTGATACCGAAGTTGGCCCCATGTCCATGGTATTGGTTGGCGCAACTATCGTCGCCAGTATCGGTACGGTTTGGTCCGGCACCGTCACACCGCCTACCGGTGGCCGTATTCAAAGCTGGTCGTATCCAACGTCAGGCCACTCAGCTATACACCTCAAAAAAGGTGAAGAAATGGGTCATTTCAAACTCGGTTCAACCGTGGTGCTAACCTTTGCCGAAAACTCGATTGAATTTGATGACGATCTTAAGCCACTTTCCACCACGCGTATGGGAGAAACTATGGCAGAGATAAAAGAGAGCAACGATTGATTTTATGGGCGCACCGAGGGGCCAGTTATGAGGCCCCGGAGAATACGCTTGCCGCTTTCTCGCGAGCCATGGACAGCGGCGTGCATGGTATTGAACTGGACGTTTATGCCATAGACGGTGAACGTTTTGTGTTCCACGACCGGTATTTAGAACGCCTGACTGCCACACCCGGCCGGCTAAAAGACTTAACCGCTGAGCAGATAAAGCATCTGAAAGTGTTTGGTCAGCAGTCTATACCCACCTTGCGCGAAGCATTAGCTCATATTAACGGACATTGTCACGTAAATATTGAGCTTAAAGGTGATATGCCCACCAAAGAGCTTCTACTTGATATTGATTACGCTCTAAAGAACACCAATTTCAAACCTGAACAACTCTTAGTTTCGTCTTTTAATCACCACTGGTTGCAGCGGCTTAAAAAGCGTCGCCCTGAGATTAAAATTGGCGCTTTGAGTGCCAGCTGCCCATTGAGCTATTGTCAGTTCGCAGAGGAGCTACAGGCGTTTTCAGCCCATTTTGCGGTAGATTTTGTAACACCTGAACTGGTTGAGGATGGTCATCGCAGGGGCTTACAAGTTTATGTCTACACAGTAGACGGCCAACACGATATTGAAGAACTGCACGCAATGGGTGTGGATGGTATTTTTACCAACCACCCCAACTACGCTCAAAATGTCGTTGCCGGTCTAACCACCGCCGGCAACGAACCTATTCTGCATTATTAGCCTGACGGACCATCAGCTATGGTGGTCCGGGTACTCTTCCTGCAACGATTCCAGCTTACGAGTGATAGCCATTGGTGAACTGGTGTTTCTAGCCAGTGCTATATACAGGGCCGGAATAACAAATAGCGTCAAAAAGGCGGATACGGCAACACCCGCAAAAATCACCGTGCCAATGACCATACGACTTTCTGCTCCGGGCCCTGACCCAAGAATTAGCGGCATTGCACTCATTAAAGTTGTAAACGCTGTCATTACAATGGGCCGTAAGCGCTGTTGAGCGGCTTTAAGCACGGCTTCTTTGAACTCCATACCGGAGTCACGCAACTGGTTCGCAAACTCAACAATAAGAATACCGTTTTTAGCAGCCAGGCCTATTAGCATCACAATACCAATCTGACTGTAGATATTGATACTCATACCCGTTAAGTACAGTGCCAATAAGGCACCCACTATAGCCATAGGCACGGCCAGCATAATCACCAGCGGGTGAATAAAGCTTTCGAACTGTGCCGCCAGAACCAGGAAGGTGATCACCAATGCAAGACCGAAAACAAAGATGATTGAGTTGCCGCTTTCCTTATAAAGTTGCGACTCACCTTTATAGTCAATAGAAACGTCTTCCGGCAGCTTCTCTTGCACAACTCCTTCCAGATAACTCAAAGCTTCACCCAGCGAGTAGCCTTCCGCAAGGTTCGCTTCAATAGTCACACTGCGCATACGGTTATAACGATTCAGCCGGGCTGACGTGGCTTGCTCAGTAATAGTCACAAGGTTTGACAACGGAATCAGTTCGTCACTTTTGCGTGAACGAACGTAAATGTTATCTATGGCACTTGGGCTGCGATAATCGGCTTTTTCACCTTCCAGCATGACGTCATATTCCTCACCGCGGTCAAGGTAAGTGGTTACTCGCCTTTGACCCAGTACCGACTGGAGCGTAATACCAATATCCTGTACGGAAACACCCAAATCGGCTGCACTGGCTTCGTCAACCTGAATCAGTAGCTGCGGCAGCGTTTCCTTATAGTCACTATCGAGGTTTTGCAACCCAGGATTGGTAGATGCCTCTTCAATTACAATGTCACGAAATTCAGCCAGTCGCTCATAGGTATTACCTTGCAGCACAAACTGCACCGGTCGACCACCGCCTCCGCTAATGCCGCTGCGCATAAACGCAAAAGCCTGAACGCCCACAACAGAATCCAACTGCGATCGCATCTCTTCCATTAAATCAAAACTTGACCATTCTCGCTCGTCGAAAGGCACGGCACCAACAATAGCGATACCTGCACTACCACCCCAGCCCGGAGCACGAACAATTAGGCGGTCAATTTTTCCTTCATCGATATAAGGCAGAAGAATTTGCTCTATTTCGTCCATATGTCGGGAGCTTGACTCAAAACTCGCCCCCTCGGCACTGCGCACCTGAATATAGAACGTACCGCGGTCTTCCGGCGGCGCAAACTCTTGAGGAATAAAGCTGAACAAGCCAAAGGCAACGACGCCGGACATAACAACCAACACGACAGCCATAAGCGGACGCTTTACGCTCTTTTCGAGCACATTGCGATAGCCTCTTTCAAGCCAGTTAAAGGTCGCATCAAAGGCTCTGCCGAATTTACTGGTTCGCTCCTTCTTGCTTAAGACCTTCGAGCTCAGCATCGGCGTCAAAGTTAATGCTGCGATACTGGAAAAGGCCACAGCGGCCGCTATGGCTATGGCAAACTCGGTAAAGAGCTTACCAATATTACCTTCCAAGAAGGCCAGTGGCACAAACACAGAGATCAATACCAGTGTGGTTGCTATGACAGCAAAACCAACCTCCCGGGCACCCCGGTAAGCGGCCAGAATAGGCGGCTCGCCTTCTTCTATGCGGCGATAAATGTTTTCTAACACCACAATAGAGTCATCAACGACCAGACCAATCGCTAAGACCAGCGCCAGCAAAGTCAGCAGGTTGATAGAAAAACCCAGTGCAAACAAAACTATGTAAGAAGCAATAATGGCAACGGGTACCGTCAACGCCGGTACTATGGTGGCTCTTATATTCCCCAGGAACAGGTAAATAACGACAATAACCAATGCCATCGCCACAGCCAGCGTGTTGTAAACTTCATCAACTGAGCCCTGAATAAATATCGAAGAGTCGTAACTGGGCGCCAGGTACATGGTTTCAGGCAACGTTTCCTGAATTTTTCTCATCTCCCGGTGCACGTTCTTCACCACGTCCAGAGTGTTGCCTTTCGACTGCTTAATGACACCCACACCGACCATGTTAACCCCGTTACCCCGGAAGTCGGTTTTGTCATCCTCAGCACCCAGTTCTACCCGGGCCACTTCACCCAACCGGACTAAGTAACCGTCGTCGCCCTGTCGTATCACCAGGTTTTTAAAGTCTTCCGGCGACAAGTAAGCCCGCGCCATACGAACCGAAAATTCTCTGTCGGTTGACTCAACTTCCCCCGCCGGAAGCTCAACGTTTTCTTCACGCAAGCGGCTGACTATGTCGGTTACCGTTACCTGTCGTGCGGCCATGGCATCACGATCCAGCCAGACGCGCATGGCATAGCGACGATCACCACCAATGACCACCCGCGCGACACCATCAGCGACCGACAGACGGTCTACAATGTATCGCTCCGCATAATCAGTCAGTTCAAGAATCGACATGCTCTCGCTGCGAAGGTTATACCAGACAATGGTGCTTTCATCGCTTGAGGCTTTTGAAACTTCGGGTGGGTCGGCTTCTTCGGGAAGATTATCGAGTACACGCGACACACGCTCACGAACGTCGTTAGAAGCGGCATCAATGTCGCGGGTCAGATTAAATTCAATACTGATACTGGAGCGGCCGTTACGGCTGCTGGAGCTAATGTTTTTAATGCCTTCTATGCCGCTAATCCGGTCTTCAACTAATTGCGTTACCTGCGTTTCTACAACTTCGGCAGAGGCACCGGGGTAGTCTGTATCAATAGAGACTATGGGGCGATCAATATCCGGATACTCACGCAATGGCAGCATGGTAAAAGCGACAATACCGAAAACCACCAGCAGAATATTCAGTACAGTTGCAAAAACCGGACGTTTTACAGAAAGGTCAGACAACAACATAACTTAACCTCCCTGCACAGAAACAGGTACACCGTCACGAAGGCGAACAATGCCTTCTATAATGACTTTTTCTCCCGGCTTAAGGCCGTCAGTAATTTCTACGATTCCCGGCTTACGACGACCAATGGTCACTTCTTTTTGGCGCGCCCGGTTATCCGGAGTTAACACATACACATATTGTCTGTTTTGAATTGGAATAAGAGCTTTTTCAGGAAGCAATAAAGCTTCATCAATGCTCCGCAATAGCGTTATCTGGAGCAACATCCCCGGACGCAGACGCTCATCATCATTATCAATTTTAGCGCGCACTTTCACGGAACGAGTCACGGGGTCAACGCGCGAATCAATACTGGAAATACGTCCGACAAACTGTTCTCCCGGGTAAGCCCGGCTGCGGGTAATCACTTCCTGATCAACGGCAATACTGGCGAAATAGCGTTCTGGAACACTAAAGTCGACTTTAATCGGCTTGATGTCATCCAGCGTTGTAAACACATCGCCGGGGCTGACTAAGGAACCTGCACTAATTTCACGAATACCGACACGGCCTGAAAACGGCGCATAAATTTTCATTTCGCGTAATGTCGCTTCAGCCACTTCTAAGTCAGCCTGAAGACCATTAACACGTACTTGTTGCTCGTCGAACTGCTGTTGCGATGCAGCATTACCGCGGCGCAGTTCACTGACTCGTTCAAGCTGGCGTTTGGCTTCATCCAAACTAAACTTAAGCTGCTGCACACGGGCAACTTCTTTGCGAGCATTTAACTCAGCAAGCAGTTGTCCCTGCTCAACTAAGTCGCCGCTTTCAAAATAGATTTTTTCAACAACGTCCTGAGTTTGCGCGGTAATACGAACCGTTTCATTGGCCATGGCGGTGCCAAGTGCTTCGATGGTATCGCGAAACTCACTAATTTCGGCGGTTTGAATTTTTACCGGGACAGTCTGTTCCTTGCCCTCTTCAACCTTTTCTTCAGGAGGGAACCCAAACAGATACACGGCTGCCGCAATCAAAATAACGACAACAATAGTGATAGGGTTTATCCAGGAACGTTTCGCCATGTTTACCTCTAAGTTCATAATACAACGCCTTTAACATAGACCATTGTACGCAAAACACCGCCCAAAAGGCGGTGCACTTAACGAGGATTATAGCGGTTTAATCGCAAATTCAGTCGTTTGAATGAAACGCTGGGCTGTATTTATGAATGGCGTTAATAAAAGCAGCGGCGTGTTCCGGGTCGACCTCAGGGTGAATGCCATGACCTAAGTTGAAAACATGGCCGGTACCTGAACCATAGCTTTGTAATATGGTTTGTACTTCTTCTTCAATACGCTCTGGCTTAGCATAAAGCACGCTGGGGTCCATATTACCCTGCAGAGCAACTTGCCCGCCGACACGTCCTCTGGCATCACCTAAGTCGGTTGTCCAATCCACACCCAGCGCATCCGCACCAGTCGCCGCCATAGCTTCCAGCCATTGCCCGCCATTTTTAGTAAATAACGTAACAGGCACTTTGCGTCCGTCGGCTTCCCGTGTAAGGCCAGCCACAATTTTTTCCATATAAGCCAGAGAGAATGCTTTGTAGTCGCGCGGAGAGAGTACACCGCCCCAGGTATCGAATATCATGACCGACTGCGCGCCTGCAGCAATTTGCGCGTTTAGGTACTGAGTCACTGATTCAGCCAATACATTCAGCAAGGTATGCATGGCTTCAGGGTCAGCAAACATTAGCTGCTTCACTTTAGAAAAGTTTTTGGTGCTGCCACCTTCAACCATATAGGTTGCCAGTGTCCATGGGCTTCCAGAGAAACCAATAAGCGGCACACTGCCATTCAGTTCACGACGGATAGCACGCACGGCATCCATAACGTAACCCAGCTCGTCTTCCATATCGGGCACGGCCAGGTTTTTAATAGCGGCCATACTGCGTACCGGGTCTTTAAACTTTGGCCCCTCACCTGTTTCAAAATATAAGCCCAGACCCATGGCGTCAGGAATGGTCAGAATATCACTGAAGAGTATGGCGGCATCCAGGTCAAACCGGCGCAACGGCTGCATGGTCACTTCGCAAGCGAGTTCAGTATTGCGGCATAGTGACATAAAGTCGCCTGCCTGCGCGCGCACTTCTTTATACTCAGGTAAATAGCGTCCAGCCTGACGCATCATCCAGACGGGAGTGCGATCAACGGGTTGTTTTGCCAATGCACGAAGGTAACGATCATTTTTAAGCGCCGGAGCGGTCATAGCGAATCCAATTTTTAATCAACATCAATGCCCGGTATTTTATCAGTCCGCAGGCATTGGCTCCATGAAAACTTGTGCTTACCTCTTTTGAGAGAGATCAATCAAGGTTCTTGCTATGGTTCCCTCGGGGGGGATCATGGGCAGATTATCAAAAGCAAACCAGTCGCCGGTAATCAGTTCGTGTGGGTCAATATGCAGCTCACCTTCTGCCCACTCGGCGGTAAACCCCATCATCAATGAATGAGGGAAAGACCAGGGCTGACTCAAATGGTATTGAATGTTCTTAACGCGAATTCCTGCTTCCTCATAAACTTCTCGCTCTAATGCCTGCTCCAGACTCTCACCCGCCTCAACAAAGCCAGCGAGAATGGAGTGCAGTCCGGCTTTATGTCGCTTACCCTGAGCCAATAAAATGTTATCGCCTTTGCGAATAGCCACAATAATGCACGGCGACACTCTGGGGTAACAGCGATGCTGGCATTGGTTGCAGTGCATTGCCAATTCCCATTCGATAGCCTGCATCCGCGCACCACAGCGACCGCAGAACCGGTGTGTATTGAGGAAGTCACTGAACTGGCGTGCCCTGCCAGCCATTGCAAACTTTTCCATGTCTTCAACGGCAAGAAGCTGTCGCAAGGGAGCAAACTCACCTCCTGTAAATTGCTCATCCATGTAATCTGCCATTACCAGATAGCAACTGCGCTCACGCAGCTCACCTATCTCGACAACCCGGTATTCATCCAAATCCGGGAAGCTTAGCTCCTGTAAACAGCCAAATGGCACTTCGCCGGCTGCATCTAAAAAAAGGTGATCGGAGCTGACGACGAACCACCATGCTGGTTCATCATCTGCAGGTTTTGAATACAAAGTGGCCATAATAATTCCGCGTATCGAATCCGCTGAGTTTTCTGTAAAATCAGTTGAGTTCTAATGCTTCTGAATTTACATTAGGTACTGAAACTATAAACGGAGAGTATCATGTTAAGCCGTAATGAGCAGGCAAAAAAGCGCTGGGGTGGCGCTCATAAAAGTATCGATATCTGGTTGTCTGAACGCCAGGACTTATTAGTTAATTACTTTAAGCTTGCCGCGCTCCCTCCTTACGAAAGCATCCGTCAAGGCTTACCTGATGTTGTCGATATCCGGAACTTTTGCGGTCAGCTGGTCGACTATGTATCAAGCGGTCATTTTGAAATTTATGATCAAATTGTGCGCGAGGCCAGCTCGCAGGGAAACTCTGTTGATGACCTAGCAGATGAGCTATTTCCTTTAATTTCTGACACGACCGAGATTGCCTTAGACTTTAACGATAAATACGGGGATATCAGTTCCACGGACCACTGTGAAACCTTCGATAGAGATTTATCCGCATTAGGCGAAGCGCTTGAGTTAAGAATGGAATTTGAAGATAAACTCCTCAACCATTTAGACGAACATAACCTAATACCCGCCTAGCACAGTTACCAACAAAAAAGCGCCGGCAAATCTACCGGCGCTTTTATCAACTAAGCCGTTCTTACTTTTGTTCTGTATCCAGTTCGTCTTTTTGAACGTTCAGCAATTCAACAGTAAAAATCAGCGTTGAGTTTGGCGGTATCTGACCACCACCCACTTCGCGCTCACCGTAAGCCAGTTCAGCCGGAATCACGAAGCGATATTTACCGCCTTCTTTCATCAGCTGCAAACCTTCTGTCCAGCCAGGAATAACGCGGTTCAATGGAAATGATGTTGGCTCGCCACGCTCGTAAGAGCTGTCAAACACCTCGCCATTTACCAGCGTACCTTCATAGTGAACTTCAACCATGTCGGTTTCTGAAGGGCTGACTCCATCACCTTCTTCCAGCACTTCGTACTGAAGACCTGAGTCAGTGGTTTGCACACCTTCTTTCTTCGCGTTTTCAGCTAAATAAGCCTTGCCTTCTTCTTCTGACTTTTTACCTAAAACGTTTTGGCGCTGTTCCATGACTTCCTGACGCATCGCGTTTAGAATTTCTTCTGCTTCTTCATCAGTCAGTTGAGGATCACCTTTTATCGCATCGACAAAGCCGGCAATAACAACATCACGCTCAAGCATATAATCCGCTTCTTCCTGACGCTCCAGGTTACGCGCGATAAAGCCACCAACAGACGAGCCTAAGGCATACGCCTGCTTGTCTTTCTCATCAACTAATTCAGTGTCATTAGCAGGAAATTTCTCTTGTGAACAAGCAGTCAGCGCCAGCGCGATGGCTGAGATAGCTAACGGCTTCATCAGTTGTTTCATCGTTTTCTCCAATTATCGTCTTGCATCCTTTCGGACTATGCCATAATAGTGTTATGTAACAGACCCATACTACACAACCATAAGGAACTTGCCTATGCCTTTTCTCAAGCTGTGCAGCGCACTCATGCTGCTCATTGCCATGGCAGGTTGCCAACCATCACCAGAGAAGGTCAATAAAGCAATTCACGCGGAAAATGGTACCTACGCCGCCGATATAGCTGATGATGGCAGTTTCAGTCTGGTTTCTACAGATGAGACCGGGTTACTGCTTTGGCCACGTTACGCCACCAACGCAAAGTATCAGTGGCAACATAATGAAAGTGAAGTTTCGCAAATTATCGATGTTGATATCAGCGCAGATGGCGCAGTTGCCGTCGCTGCTTCTCGTAAAGAGTTCTCCATGTGGGACATTGAGAGCGGCGAAAACTTAGGGTTCTGGAAAATAGGTTCCGGGGGTATACAAAAGCTTGTCGTCAGTAAAAAGGGCGGAACAGTGGTGCTGGGCAAGCGTGATGGCACACAGGTTGCCTTTAACCCTGCTTCAGGTCGGCGCATTGAATTTTATGGTCATACCGAAACCATTAATGCACTGGATATTTCTCCCAACGGTTTTTATGTGCTCAGTGGTTCTAATGACCACTCAGCCATACTATGGGATACCCGTAGCGGACAAATTGTCCACCGCTGGCCACTAGACGGACGCACCACGCAGGTTGCTCTGCACCCTGATGGACGTTTCGCATTTATTGCAGACGCTACTGATAACGCCGTTATCCGCTCTCTCCCTGATGGAAAACCCGTTTCCAAGCTTAAATTCATGGAGCGTCATAAAATTTTTAGCGCCGCTCGCTTTAGCCCATCCGGTGATTACCTCCTTACCGGGTCACCATCACGTCAAATTGCAATTTGGGACTCAGCGACAGGAAAACAACTCTCGCATTGGCGGGTAGATTTACGCGACGGTGGCCGCCCAAGCAACGCTTCTGTGTTATCTGTCGTCTTCGATGAAGAAGAACAAATGGTTATTAGTGAAAGTTCTGCCGGCCTCGCCGAGTGGTGGAATATTGATTTAACAGGTAGTAAAGAATGACAATAGAAAAAATTGAAGCGCAGTTGGATAACCTGGAAATGCAACTCACCTTTCAGGAAGACACCATTAACTCATTAAATAAGCTGGTTACCGAACAAACCCAACAAATGACTGAAATGCAAAAGCAGATTCGGTGGCTGGGCAAACGCTTGAAACAAATGCAGGAGAATCAGTCAACTGACTCCGATCCGGCCGCTGAACCACCGCCACCTCACTATTAAAGTCATCGAGTTTACCTTGACCTTGGTAAAACAGGTCAGTATAACAACTGTTCTTATTTAGTTTGCGAGAATGTTATGTCATCGAAGCACCCGATAATTGCCGTTACCGGTTCATCAGGAGCAGGAACTACCACAACAGGTCAGGCGGTACGCCACATCTTTCGCTCGTTAGATGTCAGCGCCGCCTTTGTGGAAGGCGACAGTTTTCATCGCTATTCTCGCCCCGAAATGGATTTGGCCATTCGCAAAGCGCAAGAGCAAGGGCGGCATATCAGTTACTTTGGAGCTGAAGCCAACGACTTCGACCGTCTGGAGTCTTTATTTCGTTCATACTCGCAAACTGGTAACGGTAAAGTTCGTCGTTACTTACACAGCTTTGACGATGCCGTGCCTTATAACCAGATGCCCGGCACGTTCACCCCATGGGAAGAGCTTCCAGAGAGCACCGATGCCTTATTCTACGAAGGCTTACATGGCGGTGTCTGTGGTAATGGTTACGATGTTGCGCAGTATGTCGACCTGCTGATAGGTATGGTACCCATAGTTAACCTGGAATGGATCCAGAAACTGATTCGCGACACATCTGAGCGCGGTCACTCACGTGAAGCGGTAACGACCAGTATCGTGCGTGGTATGGAAGATTACATTCACCATATTGTGCCGCAATTCTCGAGAACTCATATTAACTTTCAGCGGGTTCCCACTGTCGATACCTCAAACCCGTTTAGCGCAAAAGACATACCATCGCTGGATGAGAGCTTTGTTGTCATACGTTTTCGTGGTATTAAAAACGTCGACTTCCCGTATTATCTGCAAATGATCGATGGCTCGTTTATGTCGAGGACCAACACCCTGGTTGTGCCCGGCGGCAAAATGGCGTTAGCTATGGAATTGATTTTAACGCCGCTTATTGAACAAATTATGGAAAGGAAAAACCAGGTACGACGTCAGGTTGACTGGATATCAAGTAAGTAACTACTCACCAACCAGCCAGCGGCTGTGAAAATTCGCACCTTTGTCCTGCGCTAATGTTTTGCATAACAAAGGCAGTAATTGCTCACTGTCCTGAACGACACCATAAGGCGGATTCACCCAAAGAAAGCCACAGCCATGGAGACCTTTACGTTCATCGTTTGTTCGTATGTTGAGCTCCATTATCATGGTTTTAGGAATACCCGGAAGAGCCGCAACATCACGATGAAAAGCCGCTGTTTTCAACTCGTCTTTTATTGGGTACCAAACCGCGAAACTGCCGCTTTTCCAGCGCTTCAAACCCTGTTTAAGAGCATCAACCACATCATCGAATTCGCTTGTATTTTCAAACGGGGGATCAATCAGAACCAGGCCCCGCTTTTCAATTGGGGGCAATTGTGAACGAACCGCTTCATACCCATTCACCGGCGCCAGTACCTGCACCTGTTGATGTCTTCCTAAAGGCGTCTGTTTAAGCGTTTCTGCATCTTCTTTGTGCAATTCACAAACAACCAGCCGGTCACCCTCGCGCAGAAACTCTGAGGTTAGCACGGGCGACCCCGGGTAATAACGCAAACTCTCACTGCCTGAGTTAAGACCACGGACAATTCGTAAATACTGTTTTGCTAAGGGCTCATCCGTCGCTTGCTCAACAAAGCGTACAATACCTTGCTCGGCTTCGGCTGTTCTAACGGCTTCGTCACCTTGTAAATCGTAATAGCCAATACCACCATGGGTATCCAGTACAAAATATGGCTTGTTCTTCTGCTGAAAGTACTCAAGTGCACGGGCCTGCAGCAAATGTTTAAAAACATCCGCAAAGTTGCCCGCGTGAAAAATGTGTCGGTAATTCAAAGGTCAGTCGGCTTTTTGAGGAGATTCAATGCGATAGCTGTGTGTCATTTTAACGGAAGCTTCCAGCATTTTAGCAACGGAGCAATATTTATCGGCTGAAAGCTTCACCGCACGCTCAACATGCTTTTCGTTAATGTCTTCACCCACCACAACAAATTCCAAATGAATTTCGGTAAAAACTTTAGGGACTGACTCCGCCCGCTTACCGGATAACTCGCAGTAACAGCGGTGTAGGTTTTGTTTGGCTTTTTTAAGAATGCTGACAACATCAACCGATGCACAACTTCCTGCGGACATCAGCACCATTTCCATTGGACTTGGCGCATTTCCCGGGCTGTCACCGTCCATAACCACCTGGTGGCCACTACCTGATGTAGCCACAAAGGTCATATCATCAACCCAGGCAACCTTCGCGCTCATATTATTTGCTGACATTAGGAGAATCCTTACTGGAGTGCTTGAAAACTATAGCCGGTAACTTTGCAGGCGTTCATCAAAAAGGTTTTTCACCAGGCCGACAAACTCATTAATGAAAGCTTCCTGCTGAGGGGTTGGGTGTGTATCCAGAACTTTAGATAACACCTCTTCTAAATCGTAAACAATAGCGTCGGTTTCACGGACAATATCCAGACGTATTTCCTGATCAAGCTCGTTTTGCTCAAAAACCGCCATCATGCTTTCTGATAAGCGCTCTTCCATTAAGTCACGTAAGGTGTAATCGGCTGTTTTTGCGCTATTACCCTGCTCAGTAAAGACCGGTAACTGACCTGTCAGGTACTGGATGAGCTCAATATATCCGTCTGTTTCAACTATCATCTGCTTCTCTTTGTCACGCGGCCAGGCAACCATTCACGTTGCCCAGCCGATAAACTAGCACAGATTGTGATTAAAATTTAAGCCCTGGCGCTAAATTCTCAGGTAAACTCATGCTATCAGCTTCCACTGATGCAACCGGATACGCACAGTAGTCGGCCGCATAGTAAGCGCTGGCACGATGGTTACCACTTGCTCCAATGCCGCCGAAAGGTGCTGCGCTGCTGGCACCCGTAATCGGCTTATTCCAATTCACAATACCTGCGCGAATATGTTTGAAAAAGTAACGATACGTTTGTTCATCGTCACAAAGCACACCGGCAGATAGGCCGTAACGTGTGTTGTTCGCTTCTTTGATGGCTTCATCAATATCTTTAAAGCGATACACTTTTAGTAACGGACCAAAATGCTCTTCATCCGGCAGGTTTTCAACGCCGGTAACATCGACGATGCCCGGGGTTACAAAACCTTTCTTCGAGTCAGCCTGCTTCATACGCACTAATGACTTAGCGCCTTTATGCAGCAACTCATTTTGTGCATCGACCATTTCGCCCGCAGCTTTAGCAGAAATCATTGCGCCCATAAACGGCTGAGGGTCTGCTTCGTAGTCATCGACCAAAATATTTTCAGTCACTTCAATTAAACGCTCAAGCACTGCCCGACCCTGTTCTGAGTCTTCAATGAACAAGCGGCGTGCACATGTGCAACGCTGACCTGAAGTAATAAAAGCCGACTGTACGATGTTATGAACCGCCGCATCAATGTCAGCAACGTTAGTAACCAGCAAGGGGTTATTACCGCCCATTTCCAACGCAAGAATTTTGTCTGGACGACCGCCAAATTGTTTGTGTAACAAGTGTCCAGTGTTTGATGAGCCGGTGAAGTACAAGCCATCAATTTGAGGGTGTGCCGATAATGCTTTACCGGTTTCAACTTCGCCCTGAACCAGGTTTAAAACGCCGGCTGGAATGCCTGCTTTTTCCCATAACTTAATGGTTTCCTGAGCAACCATTGGTGTGAGTTCACTTGGCTTAAACACTACCGTATTACCGGCAATTAGTGCTGGTACAATGTGCCCGTTTGGCAAGTGTCCCGGAAAGTTATAAGGACCGTAGACGGCAACCACACCGTGTGGTTTATGACGAATAAAGGCTTTAGCCCCCGGCATTTCGTTTTCCACGGTACCCGTGCGCTCATGGTAAGCACGCTCAGAAATCGCGACTTTGCCCATCATAGCGCCCACTTCGGTACGGGTTTCCCACACAGGTTTGCCGGTTTCTTTTGCCATGACCTGCGCCAAGTGCTCTTTATTTTCTTCAAGTAACGCTGAAAACTTTTTGCAGATGGCTAAGCGCTCTTCAACGCTGCGGCCCGCCCAGTCAGGGAAGGCTTTGCGAGCAGCCATTACCGCTTTTTCTACCTGAGCTTCACTGGCGGATTCACCGCTCCAGATAGCTTCATTACGGGCTGGATCAATTGATTTAAACAACTGACCTTCGCCTACTTCCCAACAACCATCGATAAATTGAATACTGTTCGTCATACAAATACTCCTGCTTAGAGTGCAACAATGCGGGCTTCATCGCCGCTTTCTAAATGCATTGCCTGTGCTTGTTCTGTCGTCAATATGAGTTCTTCTGCGCCTTCTGGCAAAGAAAGCTTTGTCGCGCGGAAGTTCTTCAACTGCGTATTACACACAATATGAGGAACACCCTCATCTTCTGCTACCGAGTCGTGCACTGCTACCGGCACTAAACGGCTGTTACGCACACTGTTGAGATTACAAACTTCCGCTTCAACCGTTGGTCCGGCGTCAAAAATGTCCACAAAACCTCTGAAACGGAAACCTTCCGATTCCAACAGTTTAAGGGCCGGGCGCGTATTGTCGTGCACCTTCCCGACCACCGCTTGCGCTTCTTTACTCAACAAGTTGGTATAAATAGGGAAGCGAGGCATCAGTTCAGAAATAAAGACTTTATCGCCAATTCCGCTTAAGTAGTCGGCTTTTGGAAAGTCCATTGAGAAAAAGTTCTCTTCCAGCCAGTTCCAGAATGGCGAGTCTCCATTTTCATCTGAGACGCCGCGCATTTCGGCTATTACCCAGTCACTGAAGCGTTGTTTAAATTGCGCCAAAAACAACATGCGGAAACGTGACAATGTACGTCCGTTCATGTTGTGTCGGTAAGGTTCTCGCAAAAACAACGTGCATAGCTCGGAAACACCGGTGTAGTCATTACACAGAGTGAGAGTTTCCAGCGCATTATAGATATTGAGCTTCTCTGAATGATGCACAACTTTACCCAAACGGTAATGCCAGAAGGCTTCATTCAAACCCACCGCAGCTTCGATACCACTAACACCTGCAATAGTACCAGTTTCGGTATCTTCCATAACAAACAGATAGCTTTCATCACCGGGTGTTTCAACGGTGTCTTTAGCAAAAGCCTTTTGCGCCGCATTGATACGACGCTCCAGCAGCGACTGGTCTACCGGTAAGGAAGTAAAACCATGACCGGACTCAATCGCGCACTGATATAACGCTTCATAATCTGACGGCTTAATGGGTCTGATTAGCAACATAAAACAGCCTCAGTTATTGACCGACAACCTGAGCAACGGCTTTTTCAAAGCGCTGCAGGCCTTCTTTTACGTCTTCTTCAGAAATAACCAGTGACGGGGTAAAGCGCACGACATTAGCGCCGGCAATTAAAACCATTACGCCATGCTCCTGACCAGCTAAAAGGAAGTCGCGCGCGCGTCCTTCGTATTCTTTATTCATTGCCGCGCCAAGCAATAGACCCTGGCCACGAATTTCGCTAAACACGTTATATTTTTCGTTAATTG
The DNA here is from genome assembly GCF_051842325.1 of Idiomarina sp. ST10R2A5. Classification (NCBI taxonomy): domain Bacteria; kingdom Pseudomonadati; phylum Pseudomonadota; class Gammaproteobacteria; order Alteromonadales; family Idiomarinaceae; genus Idiomarina; species Idiomarina sp. ST10R2A5. The sequence goes on from NZ_JBNIEX010000012.1 coordinate 50,603, forward strand.
CCGCCAGCTGCTCTTTAAACCACTGCTCGCGTTGCTTAACACCATCCAGAGTTTCTTTGGTATTAACAATATCGAACACCGCTTCTGACACAGCACAAGCCAGCGGGTTTCCGCCGTAAGTACTGCCGTGTGTACCTGGTTTAAGATGCTCTGCAATTTCAGTTGTTGTTAGCATAGCGCCAATAGGGAAACCGCCGCCCAATGCTTTCGCTGACGTCAGAATGTCCGGTGTAACACCCAACTGCTCGTAAGCATAAAGGCTACCGGTACGGCCAAAACCCGTTTGCACTTCATCAAAAATGAGCAACGCGTTGTTCTGGTCACAAAGTTCACGTACCGCTTTCACAAACTCCACGTCAGGGCTAACCACGCCACCTTCACCTTGCAGCGGTTCCATCATGACAGCACAGGTGTCATCAGAAATCAGCGCTTTTAGCGCATCAATATTGTTGTAATCAACATGATCAACACCGCCAGGTTTCGGTCCAAAACCATCAGAGTATGCTGGTTGACCACCAACGGTTACCGTAAAGAAAGTACGCCCGTGGAAGCCTTTAGTGAAAGCAATGATTTTTTGTTTATGTTCGCCGTGCTTTTCAATCGCCCAGCGACGCGCCAGTTTTAATGCCGCTTCGTTGGCTTCAGCGCCTGAGTTAGCGTAATAAACACGATCAGCAAAAGTTGCTTCGGTCAGCTTTTTCGCCAGACGAATTGCCGGCTCGTTAGTAAACACATTACTTAAATGCCAAAGCTTCTGGCTCTGTTCCTGCAGAGCTGACACCATCGCCGGGTGGCAATGACCAAGACAGTTCACAGCAATACCGCCTGCAAAGTCAACGTATTCACGACCGTCCTGGTCCCATACCCGGGCGCCTTCGCCCTTTACCGGGATCATTGATGCAGGGTTATAGTTGGGAACCATTACGTCATTAAACATTTCGCGGTTTACTGTCATATTGTCTGCCATTACTCTCGTCCTTATCGCCTTAGCGAGTTAACAAAGGTGTCAACAAATTCATTTCTCAAAGTAGCCCGTTATTATGCCAAAATTTGTTCACTTTGTCTGTGATAATTCCGTTATAAATCGCTTAAAACGGGGCTTTACGCTTTTCTTGCATCAGATGCGAATAGTTATGCTAATGCATGCAGAAAGAATGAATCTTTAGTCATAATTTTTTCTCAAGTCAACTTGTTAAACACCTTGTAACATTTAGATACGAAAAATTGCATTGCTTTTTATTAGTACTTACCTTAGCCTGAAGTTTATTGAATGCTCGACGACAGAGAATACTATGGACAATCAGACCCCAACTCTGGAATCCCCTTCTCAACCACAGCTAAAGCTGGCTTACTTACGTCCAGGCGATATGATTGATGTAGAGTTTGCGTCCGCAGCGAAAGTACGCACAAAACTCCAGCTGGTCGGTTTTGACACCGGCAAATACCTTTTATTAAAACAGCCCAACCCCCGTACCGAAGGGAGCTATTCAGATGTTTTATTTGAGGGTAACCCAGTTATTGTCCGATTGGTTTTAGAGGGAGAGACCGGCGAGTGTATTGCGTTTAAAACGAAAATTAGAGCGGTAACTAACTTCCCGTTCAGGTTCTTGTATTTAGAATACCCTGAGCAAGTTGAGAACAGAGCGTTAAGAGCGCAAAAGCGAGTACGCACCCACATTCCGGTTGATGTCACTGCGGACAATAGTCAGGCAAGCACTAAGAAAAAGCTCGCCAGTGGCGTCATTGTCGATATCTCTTCCGCCGGATGCAGAATCGTTTTTAAAGCCACGCCCAATGAAGCCGGTAATGTTACTCATATGAATATTAAGGTGGGTATTGGTTCTGGCGCGCATAAAGAAGCACTGAGCCTTTCAGGCCAAATTATGAACCAACGCAAAGAACGAGGGATGATCAGTGTTGGAGTCCGCTTCACCGACGATGAAGCCCATATTAATAATGTGTTCGACCATCTGTTGATAGACACAGAATTTGAGTGTTAACGCTTTACTCCGGCACAACAATAGGCGGTCGCTTTAAACTAACATTATTTAAGCGTGCAATGGTGTCTGCTGTTATCGAGTGCTTATTCAACAGGTGTTTACCTTCTTCCAGGCTGGCTAAGTCCACTTCTCTTAACATTCTGAATTCACAATAGGCGTTTGCCTGCGCCAGAGCTTGCGCGTAATCAGATTCATTCTCTGCGGTCTTACTTTGAGTGAAAGCTAACAGGTGTTTACTAACAGGAACGCGTTTCAACCCCCAGCCTTCAGCCACCAGGTAACTGACGTCTTTGTCCTTCTCTAACATTAAGTCGCGTAAAAAGCGCTCATCCGGAGTCAGTTTTACAATCGTATTATGCCGCTCAGGTGATTTATCGTTCACACTTTGCATCGCAAATTCACGTTGCACGTCGTCGAATAAGCGAAGATACAGTTTGGTTAACGCTATTTTCCCAAGCTCATGGAACATGCCAATAGTATAAGCAAGTACCGGATCCCGCAGCTTACGCTCTACCGCAATGTTATGCGCTGCAATAGCCGTCCCCAAAGAGTGTTCCCAAATTTTACGACGGAACAACATGAAAGGTTGTGCAGCCGGAGGCAGCCAGTTTTGCATGATGTATGCAGGCGCTAACAGTCGCAGGTTTTCGGTGCCCACAAAACTCATGGCAACACGTAAATTATCAATTTTTACCTGCTTGTTACGATCGATAAAAGGAGGTTGATTGACCGTTCGAAGCAACCCTGTGTGAAACCAGTCCATACCTTGCACCACTGACTCAATGCGGCGCATAGAAGCGGCTTTCAGACTTAGGGTATCAAGTAGCTCTGGCAGTTTCTCAGGAAGCGGTATCAGACGTTCGCGAATGTAATCGCCGTCATCTATCGTTTTCAATGCGCGGTGGTAGATTTCTTCATGCAGTTCGTCAGAAATACGGTCAGCATAACGTTGCCGCGCCTGGGCCTTACGGTCACGTTCTTCATAGTTCAGACGCTCCACTTCCAGCAGTTTACGTAACTGCTCTTTGTCTTCCTCGTCGCTACCGTCAGCCTTTGAACGAGCTTTGCGCGCAAACGGAAAACTTATCAAATAGTTGATAAAACGTTTTTCTAAACGCAGGGCCGGGTCATTACTGCCGCCTTCCGTAGTACCCGCAAAAAAGTGGAACATATTACCTCTATATTAACTGAACTGCGGCAGCATTATGTTGAATAAACTTCACAAATGCTACTTACTGATTATCGTATATAACGTAAAAAATTCGCTAACAAATTATGGCCCTGAGCTGTCATTACCGACTCTGGGTGGAACTGTACGCCAAATAAAGGTAAGTCCTTATGCCTTATTGCCATAATCTCCAACATTCCTCGTTCGCTCTCTGTATCGGCATCAATTAAGAAATCTGTTGGCAAACTGGCGGGGCAAACTACCAACGAATGGTAGCGCGTCACTTCAAGAGGGTTGTCTAACTGCTGGAACAATCCGTTACCGGTGTGTCGAATAATCGATGTTTTTCCATGCATCACTTTTTCGGCGCGAACAACTTTGGCGCCAAATACCTGAGCTAATGCCTGGTGCCCAAGACAAACGCCCAGTATCGGAAGCTTCTTTCCAAAGTGTTGAATAGCAGCCAAAGACACTCCGGACTCGTTGGGTGTGCAAGGTCCGGGAGATATCACAAGAGCTTTCGGAGAGAGCTCTTCAATGCCCGAAACTGTTATTTCATTGTTACGAAGAACAACAACATCTTCCCCCAATTCACGGAAATAGCGAGCCAGGTTGTGAGTAAATGAGTCGAAGTTATCAATTAGTACGATCATGCTACTGAGGCAACCGCTCATCCAGCCAGGTTTTATAATGCACGGGTCTTGCAAAGTAAAACCCCTGCAATAAATCAGCACCATTTTCGCCAAGCAATTTAACTTGCTCGGCGGTCTCTACCCCTTCAGCTACCGAGGAAACCGACAAAGAACGAGCCATGTTTAACATTGCCATTAGCAAGCCCATGTGCTTTTCATTCACTTCCGCGAGCTGAACAAATTCTCTGTCTATTTTTAATTCAGTAATGGGTAACTGCTGAATTCTCAATAAATTAGAGTAGCCGGTACCAAAGTCATCAATTGAAAACACAACGCCCAGCTCAGCAAGACGGGCCATAGTTTGCTGCACTTTCTCGGCATCAGCTAAAAGCAGGTTTTCAGTAATTTCCATGGTCAACTGGTTCAGTGGTGCATCATACTCCGCAAAAATCTGCTGTACGGTTTCCACATAGTCACTTTGCAAAAACTCAACCGGGCTCACATTAACAGCGATATTGTCATCCAGCCCCTGTGTTTTTAATTTGTTCAGTGTAAAGGCTACCTGCTGCAGTAATTCTCTGGCCATTTGAATAATAAGCTGTAAGCGCTCTGCTACCGGAATAAACTGAGCGGGGGAAACGAGCTCACCGTTCTTATTACGCCAACGCATCAAAGCTTCTGCGCCACGAATAACGCCCTGGGTATCGACTTTCGACTGAAGCCAACATTCAAATTGCCTTTTCCCCAGGGCCGCTCGCAAGGCAACCTCGGTTTTCGCGTCGGCAACAACGGACTCGGATATTTCCGCTTCGTAAACCGCAATTTGGTCACGCCCGTTATGACGCGCATTAGAGGTGGCTGTATCAGCCAGAGACAGTAGCTCGGATGCATTCTCATCGCCGCCGCTTAAACCGACCCCAATACTTGCCGTTAAATAGTGTGTCTGAAATTTCGTTCTAAAGGGCTCACGCAGAGCGTCATGCAGTTTCCTGATAACCTCGAGGCCAGCCTGCGTAGAGTCACGCATGACTCCCACCCAAAACCTGTCTCCAAGGTCTCTTGCTATCCAGCCCGAGTCTCCAATAGCCTCTCTCAGTCTTTGCGCAATTAACTGAATAACACGGTCACCCTCTTCATGCCCATGTATGGTATTCACCCGATTAAAGTAGTCCATATTAACTGCAGCAACGACTATTGCCCGGTTACTCTCCAGGCGTTTTTCTACCAAGTCGAGAAAGCGGTGACGATTCGGTAAACCCGTTTGCTCATCAAAGTTGGCCAGATACTCCAGCTTACGCGCGTTCTCTTTTTGTTCGGTAATGTCTCGTATAACACCTATATACTGCGCTTCTCCGGCACGGCTTACCTCGGTTATCGCTAAATCGATGGGAAATACTTCACCATTTTTACGTTTGCCCTGAACCTCTCGACCAATGCCGATAATACGCGCCCGACCCGTCTCCTGATAAGCTTCAATATAACGGTCATGCTCCCTGGCGTAGGGCTCAGGCATGAGCATACTGACATTATTACCTTTAACTTCAGCTTCACTGTATCCAAACATCCGCTCCGCCGGAGCACTAAAGTTAGTAATGATACCTTTGCTATCAATTGTAATAACGGCGTCAATTAAATTATCCAGAGTACTGCGAAGCGCGCTTGTCTGTTCCTGCAATTGCTGCAGCCGGTGTTTTTTTTCAGTTACATCCTGAATCGCACCAAACAGAACCGTCTCACCGCTTTCTAATTGCTTAGTCACTCCGGTAATGGTCACCCAGTGAATATGGCCAGCGGTGTCTTCCAGGCAACTCTCTGCCGACCAGCTTCTATTGAACTCCAGGCTTTGCGCAACAAGCTGCTTTATGTTTTCCCGGTACTCAGGTAAATGAAACGCCATCGCTTTTTCATAATTAATGGGCTCATTGTCGGTTATACCGTGAATCTCTCTTAACTGGCGGCTCCAATATAGGTGTTCCGTCGCCGGTTCGTACCAAAAGCTACCAATGTTAGCCATAGTCTCGACGCTGGTTAACAATTCTTGTTCGCGCTGTTCCGGAGACTCACTCACCATAATGACAATTACCCAGGGTAAGGTACAAAACCTACCGCTTTATAAACATCTGACAAAGTTTTTGCTGAGGCTTCACGTGCTTTATCAGCACCTTGCTTCATAACTTGCTGCAAGAACGCCTGATCATTACGCATTTCGTGATATCGCTGCTGAATAGGCTCAAGCATAGCAACCACTGATTCCGCTACATCGACTTTTAAATGTCCGTACATTTTGTCTTCATATTCCGGAACCAATTCGTCAATTGATTTACCGGTAGCTGCGGACATAATGCTGAGTAAATTTGAAACGCCAGGCTTCTCCTCAGGATTAAAGTAAATGCGTGCCTGTTCATCGGAGTCGGTAACGGCTTTCTTTATTTTCTTCAGAATTTTCTTCGGCTCTTCCAGTAAGCCAACAAAGTTATTTGGGTTGTCGTCCGACTTTGACATTTTCTTAGTCGGCTCCTGCAGCGACATGACCCGCGCGCCCACTTTTGGAATCATTGGCTCTGGAATGGTGAAAATATTGCCGTACAGATTATTGAAGCGTTCGGCCACATTACGTGTCATTTCCAGGTGCTGCTTCTGGTCATCACCAACCGGCACTTCGTTTGCCTGATACAACAGAATGTCTGCCGCCATCAGCGCCGGGTAGGTAAACAATCCAGCATTAATATTATTAGCGTGACGCTGAGACTTATCTTTAAACTGCGTCATGCGGTTGAGCTCACCCATTTGTGTGTAGCAATTGAGAACCCAGGCCAGCTGAGTATGTTCAGGAACATGCGACTGGATGAAGACGGTACTTTTCTCCGGGTCCAGGCCGCAGGCTAAATACAAAGCCAGACCATCCAGTGTTGCCTGCTGTAGTTTTTCAGGTTCCTGACGCACGGTAATTGCGTGTTGATCAACCAGCATGAACTTGCAGTCGTGAGTATCCTGCATATTCACCCACTGACGTAGTGCGCCAATGTAATTACCAATAGACAACTGCCCTGACGGCTGACAACCACTTAATACAATTGGTTTAGACATTCTTATTCCTCTACGAACCTGTTACCGCAGCGATTTCATCGCGCATTGTCTGGATGACACTGGCGTAATCATCCGTATTAAAAATAGCTGAACCCGCAACGAACATATCCGCGCCAGCTTCCGCAATTTCACCAATATTTGAAACCTTAACTCCACCGTCGACTTCCAGACGGATATCACGACCGCTCTCTTCTATACGTTTACGCACAGCTCTCAACTTATCAAGAGTTGAAGGAATAAATGACTGCCCTCCAAAGCCCGGATTTACTGACATCAGCAAAATCACATCGACTTTATCCATTACATGATCAAGGTAGTGCAGCGGCGTCGCAGGGTTTAGAACCAACCCAGCCTGACAACCACTTTCATGGATGAGCTGCAAAGTCCTATCAACGTGATCGGAAGCTTCTGGGTGGAAAGTAATAATGGAAGCACCGGCTTCTGCAAAGTCAGGAATAATCCGATCAACAGGCTTCACCATCAAATGTACGTCGATAGGCGCTTTGATACCGTAGTCTCTCAGCGCTTTACAAACCATAGGCCCGATAGTGAGGTTAGGGACATAGTGATTATCCATAACGTCAAAATGTACAACATCGGCACCTGCACTTAATACCGCATCTACCTCTTCACCTAAACGGGCGAAGTCTGCAGACAGTATAGATGGCGCAATTAGTGGTTTCATCGTTCGTTTTCCCGACCTTGATTAACAAAGAGCGTTATTGTAGCAGTTAACCCCGGACAAAAAAATTCGCATCGATGACTAGAATTTTTACAAAATCGCTGATAAATTGGTCAATCTAGATTTTGGAGAGGCTTTATGCGACTACTCACAATGATTACTTCACTGGCATTAGCTGCGTTTACCGCATTTGCTTTGGTGAGCCCGTCGTCTCTTATGGCCCAACAAAATGCTACCCAAAAATGCCAACAACTTATGACTGAATCCGAACAAAACAGTAATTCAACTCAGTGCCAATTAGCAGCAGAGCAAGTTACCTGGTTTAGTTGGTTAACCGGTGACAGTCGTTCGGTACAGTTCCACTTTTTCGATTTGGTTGAGTTAATCTCAAGCTCAAGCGATAGCAGCAAAAAACGTTACCAAAACGAATACACCGATTAATGTCAGATTCTTCCGATAACAAAGCACCTAAGCTCGGCATTGTCAGTATGGTGGTGAGTGTTCTCGCTGCATTTTTAGGTGTGCAAACCGAAAAAAACCGCCAACGAGACTTCCAGCACGGAAGCCCCAAAGCCTACATAATCATTGGCGTTATTCTTACCATTTTGTTTGTACTTGGTTTAGTTGGCCTCGTCAATATTGTGATGGCGAACGTAGCCTGACGTAAATAACACCAGGCTACGGCATGACACTTCATTTACGCAGCTTTAATGCCGCTATGTCTTAGCAACGGCTCGACGCTGGGTTCGCGACCACGAAATTCCTGAAATAAGTCAGCAGCTTTACGACTGCCGCCGCGCTCCAGAATAACTTGCAGGAAGTCGCGCCCGGTTGCGGCACTGAAAATGCCTTCTTCTTCAAAGCGTGCGAATGCATCTGACGACAATACTTCCGCCCATTTGTAGCTGTAGTACCCCGCAGCATAACCACCGGCAAAGATATGACCAAAGCTGTGCTGGAACCGATTGTACTCCGGCGGAATACGTACAGAGGTCTGCTCGCGAACTTCACTCAAAATTTCGCTAATATGCGCGCCTTTGCTTTCATCAAACTCGTGGTGAATGCGCATATCAAACAGCGAAAACTCTAACTGACGCATCATTTGCATCGCCGACTGGTAGTTACGTGCCGCCAGCATTTTATCCAGCAGTTCCTGTGGTAATGGTTCGCCGGTTTCATAATGACCAGAAATAAGCGCCAGTGCCTCCGGCTCCCAACACCAGTTCTCTAAAAACTGACTTGGCAGCTCTACGGCATCCCATTCAACACCGTTAATACCAGAAAGCCCTGCCGTATCGACCTGTGTCAGCATATGGTGCAGACCATGGCCAAACTCGTGGAATAACGTCAGTACTTCGTCGTGAGTAAAGAGCGCAGGCTTACCACCCACTGGTTTACTGAAGTTACAGGTTAAAAACGCCACAGGGTTTTGTAGCTCACCGCCGGCATGAACCCGACGCCCAACAAAGTCCGCCATCCAGGCGCCGCCGCGTTTACCCTGGCGGGCATACAAGTCTAAATAAAAGCTGCCACGCAAGTGACCATCGGCGTCATGAATGCGGAAAAAGCGCACATTCTCATGCCAGGTTTTCACGTCTTTCTGCTCACTCACCGTCATGCCGAACAAGCGCTTAACCACTTCAAACAGACCATTTAACACTTGTTGTTCCGGGAAGTACGGGCGCAGTAACTCATCGGAAATGGAGTAGCGTTGTTGCTTCAGTTGCTCACTGAAATACGGCACGTCCCAGGCTTCCATTTTCTCAACGCCCTGCTCTTTGGCAAAGGCTTCCACCTCAGCGTATTCTTCTTTTGCCTGCGACATCGACTTGTCAGCTAAGTCTTTCACAAAGCCCAATACCTGCTCTGGTGACTCTGCCATTTTTGTTGCTAGCGACATTTCGGCGTAGTCATTAAAGCCAAGCAACTTAGCCATTTCATGGCGCAAAGCCAGGGTCTCATCCATCACTGCCGAGTTATCGAACTTACCACCGTTAGGCCCAGTTTCTGACGCTCGGGTTACAAATGCCTGATACATGTCCTTGCGAAGCTCCCGGTCTTCGGCATACAGCATCACTGGCAAGTAACTGGGGATATCCAGGGTAAATAACCAACCTTCTTTTTCCTGATCGGCCGCTGTTTCTTTCGCCGCTTCTTTAATGCTGTCAGGCAGTCCGGCTAAGCGACTTTCGTCCGTAATTAAGCAAGTCCAGGCGTGAGTCGCATCCAGCAAGTTGTTGCTGAACGTCGACGACAAGTCAGATAGGCGAGAAGAAATTTCAGCGTAGCGTTTCTTTTTGTCCGCGGGTAAATCGACACCCGACAAACGAAAGTCACGCAAGGTATCGTTAATGAGCTTCTGCTGAGCTTCGGTCAGTTCGGCAAATTCATCACTGTTACGCAGCGTTTCGTAGGCATCAAACAAGCCTTTGTGCTGACCAACATAAGTTGCATAGTCAGACAGCAACGGCAGGCAGCTGTCATGGGCTTCACGCAACTCAGGCGTGCTGACAACCGAGTTTAAATGCGACACCGGCGCCCACACGTGCTCTAACTTTTCATCAGCGTCGGTTAAAGGCTCAATTAAGCCGTTCCAGCTGAAATCTCCTCTCGCAAGCACGTCATCAATCGTCTGCCGGGCATGCTCTATGCACTCTTTCAAAGCTGGCTGAATGTGCTCAGGTTTAATTTGCTCAAAGTCAGGAAGCTGGCTCTTTTCTAATAACGGATTACGGCTCATTGTTACCTCAATTTTTTCAAAATGCTTACAGTGGATATTGGGGCTTTAGGCTAGTCTTCAACCACGCTTATGTGGTTTCCTGCGTTTTTTACGGTATTATCAAATCGTTAATAAATCAGAATAAAGGTAAATGTCATGTCTGACACCTCTTTTCGCTCTTTGCGTTTAATGGCAGCAGTTACGGCCATTATCACCTTAAGTGCCTGTAGTAACCTGGGTGGTACACAACCAGACGATGAATCTAAACCGGCTGAAGTTACCGGCACTAGCCAGCTCACACCTGAAAAGATCTTTGCCAGCGACACCTTTAGCATTGATCGCCCCGCCCCTACGCGTTGGCTGGAAGACGGCTCAGGTTACACCACCCTGGAACAATCTGATTCAGCCGATGGTCGCGATATTGTGCGCTATCATCCGGAGACTAACGAACGCACCGTGTTAGTCAGCGCCGAGCAGCTTACGCCACAGGGTAGAGATAAAGCACTGCATATTGCTGACTACGTCTGGTCCGACGATGGCGACAAAGTATTAATTTTCACCAATACCAAACGCTCATGGCGTACTCACACTTTAGGCGACTACTGGGTACTAGACCGCAGCAACAACGAACTGCGAAAGCTCGGCGGTAATGCTCCCGAGTCGACCCTTCAGTTTGCCAAGTTTAACCCGCAGGGCACCAAAGTCGCCTATGTGATGCAGAACAACATTTACGTGCAGAACCTTCGCAGCTTTACAATTAATGCCCTGACCAGTGACGGTAACGAAACCATTGTAAACGGCACCTTCGACTGGGTGAATGAAGAGGAATTCTTCCTGCGTGACGGTTTCCGCTGGAGCCCCAATGGCAAGCACATTGCTTACTGGCAGCTGGACACAGAGGGTACGCCGGTATTCACCATGATTAATAACACCGACGAGCTGTACCCTACGCTTAAAGAGTTTCCTTACCCGAAAGTGGGTGAAACCAACGCTGCCATGCGCATTGGCGTTATGCCAGCCAGCGGCGGTAAAACTCAGTGGATGGATATTCCAGGTGATCCGCGTCAACATTACCTGGTGCGTATGAACTGGGCCGGGAACAGCGAGCAGCTGTTAATTCAGCAACTGACTCGCAAACAACACATTAACCGCGCCTTTATCAGTGACATTGAAACGGGTCGGAGTCAGGAGCTGTTACGGGAAAATACCGACTCGTGGGCCGAGTATGTAGACGACATTCACTTTTTAAATGATGGTCGCGAATTTACCTGGCTAAGCGAGCGCAGTGGTTACCGCCATATTTACCGTGTGCAACGCGACTCGGGCAGAACCACCGCCGTTACCCGCGGTAACTGGGACGTTGTTGAAGTGCTGCGTGTCAACGAAGATAACGGTTGGGTCTACTTTATTGCGTCACCTGAAACACCGTTAGAGCGTTATTTGTTCCGCGCCAGCCTAGACGGCAGTGGTCGCTTAGAACGTCTGACGCCAGATATGGAAGGTACTCACAGCTACAGTATTTCGCAAGACGCCAAATACGCAGAGCACACCTTTCACTCTGTGAATCAGGTGCCTGTAACCAAGATGATTTCTTTGCCAGACCATAAGGTTATTCGTACGGTCGTCGATAACACTGACGCCCAAAAAGCGGTTGAAAACGTCGAGAAACAACCGGTTGAGTTTTTCCGTGTTGAGGCGCGCGACGGCCTTGAACTGGATGGCTACATCATGAAGCCAACCGACTTTGACCCGAGCAGAGAATATCCTATTTTGTTCTACGTTTACGGCGAACCCTGGGGGCAGACTGTGGCCAATAAATGGGGTGGCTCGTTGTATTTGTGGCACACCATGCTGACACAACAGGGCTATATTGTTGCCTCCATTGATAACCGGGGCACTAAGTCACCACGCGGCTTTGACTGGCGCCGTTCTATCTACAAAAACCTGGGCGTTGTCACCGTACGCGACCAGTACGACGCGCTGCAACAAATGCTGGAACGCTGGGACTTTATTGATGAAAGCCGTGTTGGTATTTGGGGACACAGCGGCGGTGGTTCACAAACCCTGAATGCGCTTTTCCGTTATCCGGACGCCTACAACATGGGTATGGCGCTGGCACCAGTACCCGACTTAACCTTGTACGACACCATTTATCAGGAGCGTTACTCCGGGTTATTGCCGGAATCAGCAGAGCGCTACAAAGAGACCTCGGCAATTACACACGCCGAGAATCTGGAAGGTGACTTATTGTTAGTGCATGGTACAGGCGACGACAACGTCCACTTCCAGGGCAGTGAGCGCTTAGTTAACGAACTGATTAAACACGGTAAGCAATTTGAATTTTTTGCTTACCCGAACCGCTCGCATGGTATTTACGAGGGTGAAGGCACCACTTTGCACCTGCGCACCATGATGACCGAGTTCGTCAAAGAAAACTTACCGGCAGGTGGTCGTTAAGAGCAGTGCTGTAAACTGATCTTTCGATTGCCACTATCGGTATTAAAAGCATGACAACCCCGTGTCTTTATTTGCAAGATACGGGGTTTTTATTCAAGATATGCGCAGTTTTTGAATTAAGCACAGGAGTTAAGCAGTATGAGCAGACATTATGACTATCTGGCGATAGGTGCCGGCAGTGGCGGTATTGCCTCAGCCAACCGTGCCGCCATTCGTGGTGCAAAGGCCGCCGTTATTGAAGCAAAATTTGTTGGCGGTACCTGCGTAAACGTGGGTTGTGTACCTAAGAAAGTCATGTGGTATGGCGCTCATATTGCAGAAGCTATCAAGTATTCGCCGTCCTATGGCTTTGACCTTGAACAAAAAGGTTTTGACTGGGCAACCATGGTTCATAATCGCGAAGCGTATATAGAGCGCATTCATGGCGGTTATCACCGTGGTTTCCAAAGCAACGGCGTTGAATTTATTGAAGGCTTCGCCAAGTTTGTCGACCACAAAACCGTTGAAGTTAACGGTGAAGAAATTACTGCGGACCATATTACCATTGCCACCGGCGGACGCCCGATGATCCCTGAAATTCCGGGCGCTGAACATGGTATCGACTCTGACGGCTTTTTCGCATTAACAGAGCAACCTAAAAAAGCGGCTGTTGTTGGCGCTGGCTATATTGCCGTTGAAATTGCCGGCGTGTTCCATGCCTTGGGTACAGACACGCATTTGCTGGTACGTCGTGATAGACCACTGCGCACCTTCGATAAAGACATTACCGACGGTTTGCTGGAACGCATGAAGCAGGATGGTCCTGAACTTCATACAGAAACCACCGTTCGTGAAGTGGTTAAGCAAGACGATGGTACCTTAACGTTGCACTTTGAAGGCGGCAAAACCATGGACGGCGTAGACTGTCTGGTGTGGGCTATAGGCCGCGTGCCGTCCACTGACAACATCAACCTGGAATGCACCGGTGTTGAACTGGATAACGAAGGCTTCATTAATGTCGATAAATTCCAGAATACAAACGTACAGGGCATTTACGCTGTTGGCGATAACACCGGTGCAGCCGCGCTCACACCTGTTGCCATAAAAGCTGGACGCTTACTCGCAGAACGCTTATTTAACAACATGCCGAACGCACACATGGACTTTGAAAACATTCCAACCGTTGTATTCAGCCATCCAACCATTGGCACCGTTGGTTTGAGCGAAGAAGACGCAAAACTGAAATTCGGTGAAGACAACATTACCGTTTATAAGTCCTCATTCGCGGCAATGTACAACGCTGTCACCCCACACCGCGCCCTCAGCTACTTTAAGCTAGTTTGCCACGGTAAAGAGGAAAAAGTGGTTGGCATTCATGGCATTGGCGAAGGCATGGATGAAATTTTACAAGGCTTCGCCGTTGCTCTGAAAATGGGGGCTACAAAGGCTGACTTAGACTCGACTGTAGCTCTGCACCCGACCAGCGCTGAGGAGTTCGTTACGCTTCGCTAATTGTAAAAAGCATCGGCAGAAAATAGACTACCAACTTAGTCGCTTTTTGCGGCTAAGTTTATTTAAGAATAACCTAATGGATATCTGATGAGTCGCAAGGAAGGTGTTGTAAAGTCACTGAAACCAGTAAGTGGCTATGGTTTTATCGAAACAGGTTTTGGAGCTGATGTTTTTTTTCATGAAACCTCAATAGGGAAGACGCAATTTAATTCCTTAAAAATAGGACAACCACTGAGGTTTGAAATAAAGGTAACTTATAAAGGATTAGAAGCTGTAAATATCGAACTCTTAAAGGAGTCTTCGACATTACGTTTGTATAAAAAAGAATATGGCCTATTCGAGAGTAATAAGAAAGACATAGAGAACAAGGTTGTTTTTACCCGCTTGCCTGTTGTTTCCCAATGGTTTAAAACTATTGAGGAAGCCGAGTCCGATGTTCGTCAGTTTGCTTTAAAGCTCGGAGCAAATGCTCTCCTGTCTAAACAACAGCAAAAAGATAAAAGAAAATCTGACCATAACAGCTACATTTACCATGTCTACCGTGTAAGTGCTGAGGCCTGCTTAGTAGCTAAAAAAGACTTTCAAGGTGACTTCAGTAAAGCTGACTTAGAAGCCCAGGCTTCAGCGATGGAGAGCACACTAGAGCAATTTAAAAGTGAATATGAAAGGCAACTGGGTCGTTCTATATACGACTCAGCGGATATGACCTCTGAAAAAGTGTCCCATTCAGGAGGGATCATATTTGGAGTTATATTCTTTACTATTATCCTCATATTTATATCGCTTGGAATGTAATGGAAAACTAAGTTTTGCCACTTCCTTTTACTGGATTTTCATGGTTACTAATAAGTTACTGGAGTGATCTGAGAATTATAGGCTACTGAACTTTTCAGCTTTCACTAAGAAATTCGAAGCTTGTGTCTGACAGGTCTATGGCAATTCAAGCTGTAACAAATTCCATGTACATTTCCTTTCGCAGTACTCGTTAAAGAACCACTAAACTAGGGTCTACTATGAACTTATTACGTGTATCGGCGACGCTTTTGCGGTTCGTTGCTAGTTTTACTACTTTCGCCTAAAACTGTGCTTCCGGTCAAATCATTGAGCGGCCAATTTACACTCTCCAGAATAATGCGAATACGAGGTTTACTAACTGGGTGGCTTACAAGGTAACTGACCAAACGATTGACGGCCCTCGCGAAGTAGCTACTGGCGAAAGGACCCTGATATATCGTCAAGTATGGTGTAGTAATAAAGAGTCATACTTTGGAATAAAGCTTCATACTAACTTGTTGTGGTAAAAGCACTGTTTATTAGTGACTTTTTATGATTCTCTATCCTCTCTAAGGGAGGAGAAAGTTAGATCCATTATTCCTTTTACTTCTTTTGCGCAGTAATTAGTAAGGTTGGATT
The DNA here is from genome assembly GCF_051842325.1 of Idiomarina sp. ST10R2A5. Classification (NCBI taxonomy): domain Bacteria; kingdom Pseudomonadati; phylum Pseudomonadota; class Gammaproteobacteria; order Alteromonadales; family Idiomarinaceae; genus Idiomarina; species Idiomarina sp. ST10R2A5. Next base: position 66,252 of record NZ_JBNIEX010000012.1, read on the forward strand.
CATTTTCTAATTCTGCTCTAATTCTCAATATTGCTTTTAGGCGCCCCTCGCTAGATGCTCTTTCTATTTCACTGGAATTAAATTGTTGATTTGAAATGCGGGAGTTAAAGTATTCCTTATTAAATTTTGCTTTGTGTTCTGAAAGCACTCCATTGCAAAACTGTAACAGTGACGCATATTCTTCTTCGTGTTCAGCCTGTAGGCTATTTAAATGGGATTTGAAAACCATTATATGGTACGTCTCATGTACAATCTTTCCCGCAGCTTCAAGAGCTTGAAAAGGGAATAACGTCTTATCGCAGAAGCTTACAGGATAAAAAAAGCGGTATGTATCATTACCTTTGCTCGATTCATTAATTAAAAAATTTCTTTTCGGTGTAAAGTAAATTTCAATTGATATGTCGCTAGTAGGAAGAACTTGTTTTGCGACAGTTTTTCTTAAACCTAAACGCAAGTTAGTATACTGCTCTTGGCAATGGCGCTGCTCATTATGTAAAAAAAATGAAATATTTGCCCATCGGGCATCGAAACTAGTTAGCTTCGAGAAGTCTAAATGCTTATCTAAGTCTTTAAGTGTTAAGTTTGTTTTAGGTGACTGGAACGCTGAGGTAACCATAATGGTACCTCTATTATATTCAACGATGTGGTATATAGTGTCGTAGTTATCTGGTGTTGTAATTTTGTTAGCGGAACAGCCAACAACAGCTAATGAAATGAGCATTACAATTAATTTTGAAAGTTTTTTTTTCATAATTTTTAAGGTTTTTATAATTTTTTAAAGATGGAGGTACATACCTCCATCGAATTTATGTTAGCAAATTTCAATTACTTTTGAAGGATCTCTACCCGGCCCGCAGCTTCCTGTTCCGGCTACACTATAAGAAACTTGCGCTTTCACTTGGGATTGCTCTTTCCATTTTGCTGTAACTTGTCCATCATTCTCATAGGGGTTTTCTGTTACAGTTTGAACTTCGGCACGGAACTTGTCTGCAGAAAATTGATTGGTCATCAACCAATTTTCTACTGCTGACGGTTGGCTAAATCGCGCTTTGTTGTTTTGAACTATCAGTGAGAAATTGCGTTGCGCTACGATTGAGTTTCCGTTAATCGCCGTGACCGTAGCTTGGTTATTTTTAATAGAAGTAGTTAATCCAAAGCTAGAATCTAACTCTAATTCCCAAGTAGTCGGGTCAAGTGCCGAGTTACTCTGGCTGGTAGTAAAACCATTTTGCACTATAAATTTACCACCTACCTCAGCATAAATGATGTCTTCAGTCTTCGTAACCTCATCTCCGATTGTTGTTTTTGTTCGTTCCATACCAGCCTTAGCGTAACCTTCACATCCATTAAGCACCAAGAGAGCCACTACGGACAAAATACTAAATTTTGATAAGTAAAATTTCATGTTATGGACTTCCCAGCTTTTACTAGACAGTCTGTAAATCCTCAAAGTACGCCTTTTCAAAGTTAACAGGTGATACACCACCTGTATGAGAATGACGCTTTTTGGGATTGTAAAACATCTCGATAAAATTAAATATCTCAGTCTTCGCTTCGTTCCTGTTCGGGTAAATCTTCTTCCGGAT
>NZ_JBNIEX010000013.1:0-37817 GCF_051842325.1 Idiomarina sp. ST10R2A5
ATTTTAGAGATTTAACTCGCCCCGTCAAGCGCTTTTTATGCCTTTATAACTGTTTTTTTGCTGACTGCGTAAAGTTTCGGCAACACGCTGCTTTTCTCACCAAAGCAAGGCCAAACATGACCTATTATTCTCTATCTGCTATAAAGGTCTTAATAGCTTTTTAACTTAGGAGCACACTTATGGCAGATATCCGCAGTTACCATGAATATGAACCAGTTATTGGGGAGCGGGTTTATTTGGATCCCAGCTCCGTTATTGTCGGCAATATCACCATTGATGATGACAGTAGTGTCTGGCCTATGGTTTCCGCGCGTGGTGACGTCAACAGCATGACCATTGGTAAGCGTACAAATATTCAGGATGGCACGGTATTACATGTCACTCGTAAATCGAACTCGAACCCAGAAGGGCATCCTCTGGTCATTGGTGACGATGTCACAGTAGGCCACCACTGTATGCTGCACGGATGCCGCCTGGGCAATCGCATTCTGGTCGGTATGTCCGCAGTTATTATGGATGACGTTGTCGTAGAAGATGATGTCATTATTGGTGCCGGCAGCTTAGTCCCTCCGGGCAAACGCTTAGAAAGCGGTTATTTATATGTTGGCAGCCCGGCTGAGAAGAAACGCCGCTTAAATAGTAGTGAAAGTAACTTTTTAAGCCAGTCGGCGCAAAATTACGTTGATCTTAAAGATGACTACCTTTTACAGGTGAGTCCGGTTTCTTAATTTAATGGAAGCGTCGGCTTTCAAGCCGGGAAAAACTCAGCAGGCTGGATAAGTCCTTTAGCCGGCCTGCAATAACATGCACCACACCTTCGTGAATTTCGACAATACCTTTTACCCAAAGCAGGTTGCTGGTCAGGAAACACTGCCGAAATTGACGAGCGGTGTGCGCCCACACCACCACATTACTGTTTCCGCTTTCATCTTCCAGCGTTAAAAAGGTGACCCCGCTACGGGTTCCGGGCCTTTGTCGGCAGGTCACTAAGCCAGCCAGTGTGAGCACCTGGCCAGAACGGCAAGTTATCAGGTCTTTGGCCATGACACAGTTTTTTAATTCCGGAGAGTTTCTCAGTAAAGCTAATGGATGCCGGCCTAAAGTCAGACCCGTTGATTCGTAATCGGCTTTTATGTTCTCTGACTCATGGGGCGCAGGCAGTTCCCGGGCGGGCTGATCTTTTACATTCGCGAATAGCGGCATTTGTTGATCACTTATGGAAACACTTTGCCAGTGCGCCTGATGTCGATGGCCTGCGATACTCTGCAAAGCATCGGCGCGGGCTAGGGCGCTGATATCGGAGTCCCTCAGCCCACTTTGCCTTAACTCATGAATACTGGCGAAGCCACTTTCCGGTCTTTCATTCAGTGCCTGTATGATTCTTGTTTCAGATACCCCCTGAATTTGCCTTAACCCCATACGCACGGTTTCAACAGAGCTCGTATCTTCTTTAGGTAACCAGTGGTAATCCCAGTGGCTCAAATTAATATCTGCCGATAGAAACTCAACGCCGTGGCGCTGTGCATCCTGTACCAGTTGCGAGGCCGAATAGAAGCCCATTGGTAAACTATTAAGCAAGCCCACATAAAAAGCCGCCGGATGATAGGTTTTAAACCAGGACGACACGTAAGCCAGGTTGGCAAAGCTGGCAGAGTGAGACTCAGGGAAACCATACTGTCCAAAACCGCAAATTTGCTTGAAAAGTCGTTCGGCAAACTCTTGTTTATAGCCGCGCGCCAACATGCCATTGATAAGCTTGTCTTCAAAGCGGGTTAAGTGGCCGTTTTGTCCCCATGAAGCCATCGCGCGTCGAAGCTGATCTGCCTCTCCACCGCTAAAACCAGCGGCAACCATAGCCAACTTAATTACCTGCTCTTGAAAAATAGGGACACCCAGGGTTCTTTCTAATACCGACTTTACTTCATCGCTGGGGTAATCCACGGCTTCCAGACCGGCCCGACGTCGCAAAAAAGGGTGTACCATGTCACCCTGAATAGGGCCAGGCCGGACAATCGCAATTTGAATGACCAGATCATAAAAAGTCCGGGGTTTTAGTCGCGGTAACATGTTCATTTGCGCCCGGGATTCTATCTGGAAAATCCCCATAGAGTCGGCGGTTTGCAACTGTTGATAAACCCGACTGTCTTCCTGCGGAATGGTTGCTATGGTGAGTTGCTGGTCATAGCGCGAGTTAATAAGCGCCAGCATTTTTCGTAACGCAGTGAGCATGCCCAGCGCCAGTACATCCACTTTTAACAGCCCGAGACTTTCAAGATCTGTTTTGTCCCACTGAATAACCGTTCGCTCCGTCATGGAGGCATTTTCTACCGGAACCAGCCGGGATAAGTCATCGGCAGCAATGACAAACCCACCGACATGCTGAGACAAATGTCGGGGAGTGCCCATAAGTTGCTTGGTAAAATGTAAAAGGTGTCGGCCCCGCACCGAATTTGCTACTTCGGGGTGCTGTTGCGCGAGCTGTTGCTGCCAGCTTTGCTCTTTATCGCGCGTATCCAAATGACTTCGATAATACTGCAGCTGTTGCTCACTAAACCCCAGCGCTTTGCCAACATCACGAAAAGCACTTTTAAAGCGGTAGGTAATAACGGTCGCCGCAAGGGCGGCTCGCTGTCGACCGTATTTTCGGTAAATGTACTGAATAATCTCTTCGCGGCGCTCGTGCTCAAAGTCGACATCAATGTCGGGCGGCTCGTTCCGCTCCTTGGAAATAAAGCGTTCAAACAATACCTGAATTTGCGCAGGGTTAACCGCGGTAATACCCAGACAATAACAAACGACGGAGTTTGCCGCCGAACCACGCCCCTGAAACAGAATACCCTGCTTACGGGCAAAGCAAACTAAGTCGTGAATGGTTAAAAAGAAAGGCTCGTAGCTCTGCTCTTTTATCAGACTAAGCTCTTTCAAATAAAGTGCCTTTACTGATGGAGGCACGCCTTCGGGGTAGCGCCAACGCGCGCCGTCCTCGGTTAACTGCTTTAAGTGTTCTGCAGCACTCATTCCATCAGGTACCAGTTCAGCAGGGTATTCGTAGCGAAGCTCTGATAAACAAAACTGACACTGGTCGGCAATAGCTACGCTTTCTGCCAGCCACTTTTCTGGGTAACATTGCTGCAGCTCACTTAAGCTACGTAAACGATGCTCTGCGTTATTGCTGGCTAAACCCGGCTGTTCTGCCAGCGAACTTCCCTGCGCAATAGCGTTCAGAATATCGTATAACGGTTGCTGTTCTGTCGTTGCCATACGGGCGCCTCCCGCACAGGTTACTTTCACCTTAAGTGACCGTTGCAGATCAGTCATAGCGTGAAAGTTCTTTTCATCGTCAGCCTGATAATGACGCTCGTACAATAACCAAAACCGTTGCTTCCATACCGATTTAAGCTTTTCGCCAATAGCAATTAGTTGAGCCTGTCTGAAGTCAGGTTGCCAGAGCAGAAAACATAAAGAGAGCCCGTTAAAAAAATCGTCAATATTGGCCTGGTAATGACCTTTCTCGCTGCGACTACGAAACAACGTGATTTTTTTACAAAGCTGAGCATAAGCTTCGCGAGTAGGGGCGAGCAATATTATGGTCCCCAGCTCAGGCAGTCGGAACTCACTGCCAACAATGAATTTAATGCGACGTTCCTTTGACGCCTGATAGGCCTTAACAATGCCTGCCACCGAGCATTCGTCGGTTATTGCTATGGCGGTGTAACCCAATTCGTCGGCTCGGGTGACTAAACTTTCCGGAGCCGCTGCAGATTGTAAAAAGCTGTAGTGACTCAGGCTGTGTAATTCCGCAAATTTATTAAGCACAGAAGGCGATGACATTTCAGCTAAACCAACCCTGTAAATACCACTGGTCAGACTCAAAATAGATCCAACCCAAACGCCCTAATTTGTCTTTCGCGATCCAGTAGTCCCGTGCAACTTCATCTGCGTCCCACCAGCCGCAATGTTTCCGTTCAGGCCCATGCTGTAATTGCCACAAATCTATCGAGGTTACTTGTGCTGGTCGCAACATCCAAAGAGGGCGTTTCGGTGCATTCAATACAGCTTGCGGTTTTTCCCCGGGCGGACGAGCAACCTCACTGTAGCCAGGACGAGGGTCATCATTCACTGCCGGCGAAAATACGGCATTTTTGCCTAACTTGGCCTGCAGCCGGCTAATGAGCTGCAGAGTTTCATGCCGATGCTGTTGCGCTCCGAAAAATTGCTCATTGTGTTGCTCAGCACGCAATAATTCATTCGCCACCAGCCTAATTTCTATAACCGGCTCCGGCAAAGGGATGGACTCCATTTTCAACTGCAGTAAAGACAAGAAATTAGACCCTCGCCAACCCGGCTCAGCTAAAGCGACCGGAACAACTGAAGAGGGCTCATTGCGATGCTGCAGTTCAACTTTTACCTGCTGTACCACTTTCTGCCGTTGATAAAGAAAGTTCTCCAGCTCCCCAAATAGCCTTTTTAGCGGGAACAGTAACCCTTGCCAATGAGGGATCTCAGTCACCAGGTCTAAGCTTTGCTGAAAACTTTCCGGGGGCATAAAAAAGTGATGACTTTGTTGCTTCAGCCCTTGCAGCTGCTCCAGATGCAATAACGTTTCCAACCCTAATTGCCGGCCAACTTCCCCTCCGGGCAGTTGCATAAGCTCTCCCAGCAAACGAAACCCCGCAGCTTTGCTGTGCTTCTGCGCTTTCAGGCTTAAACCGGCATTCTGAATGGGTAACTCTGCCAGCAGATTAGCTTGCTTTTCAGCCAAAAGAGAAACAGGGGAGCCAGATTCGGCTAACAGTTGAGCAGCTAGTGGATTCCCTGCAACAGCCAGCTGCGAAGTAATCGGTAGTTCCTGGACTTTTTGCGCCAAGACATTAAATGCACCATTACGCCCACCATACAATTGTTCCAGGCTGTTCAACTCAATTGCCAGCCCTTGCGGTGGGTACAACACCAGCTTGGCTGCCCACTGATACAAGTGGGAGGCCAACTGTTGCAGAGCTTGCTCTTCACGCTCTGACGAATACTCCATGAGCTGCAGCTGCTCACAAAGCGATATTGCCATAACGGTCTGAAGTTGTGGCCTTACACCACATTCCAATGCCCGCGCATTGCACTGCACAATAACAGACTGACTGCCCTGTAACTGATGAAACGCCAGAGGCAGTGTGTTGCTCTCAGGCTGTAACCGAACCCTGTTATCCAGAAGCAACTGAGGGAAATGACAATACAGCCACATTACTGAAGTGCTACGTTTTCCAATGGCCAGCCAGCTTTACGCTTTAACAAGTCCAGCGTGACGCCTGTTGTGGTCATCTTTACACGTAACCGATTAGAGTACGCCCGGGCTTCTTCATTAACCGTTGGCTCACTCAGGACCACACCCATTTGTCCTGTTTGCGAGGCTTTATACCAACGTCGGACACATTGAGCTGTCGTTGTTTTTTGCTCAAACCAACCCAGTGCCAAGGCATTTTTTGTTTGCAGTACCTGCTCAAAAGCCCAGGCTGCTTTTTCTGCGTTCGTTTGAATGACTATCTGCATCGACTTGCTTAAGCCATAATAATGCAACCCCGCCGCCGACAGCCAGGCTGGAGGGTTTATCCAGAAAACGGGCTGATGCTGCTGCACGGCCTGCTTTACCAGCGGCAATAGCAAAGCCTGCTCAGAGAAGGGCGCTTGTAGCTGCCACTCATGCAAACCCGGGTATTGCCACCCACCACCAAGCACTTTGTCCAGCTGCTTAAACCCCGTGCTTAGCGCTGCTGCCTGAGTGTCTGTCGTCTGGCCATGCCAGATAAGCCCCTGTTGGATAAGGGTTTGAATCTTTGTCTGCATAACGCCTCCAATACTGTACATATATACAGTATCATTAATTTTTACTGGTTAGCAACAGACATCATTCCTGGCTTCAGTTATCATTTGCTCATTGTTTATGGTTAGGGCTGGGCGATATGCTGACATCAATACTTATTCCCTTCAGAGTGGTTATTAACTTTTTATGGGGATTAATCACCACCGCTATTATTGGTGTTTCAATTATTGGTATTGGTGTTTTTAAAGTGTTACTGCCATTTAAAACCCCTCAACGCATTTGTTCGCAGCTAGGAAACAGCTTATTCAGAGTCTGGGCATACTGTATGTCGATGATGTTTCAGCTGACCCAACGCATGGACTGGCACATTAAAGGTGACCTGGAACTCCATGAAAAGGGTTGGTATATGGTTATGGCAAACCACCGCAGCTGGGTCGATGTACTGGTATTAATGCACCTGACCCGCCGCCATATGCCAATGCCACGCTTTTTCCTAAAGTCACAGCTTATGTGGGTACCTATTATTGGCTGGGGCTGCTGGGTACTCGATATGCCCTTTATGAAGCGCTATTCAAAAGAGTTGCTAAAGAAAAAGCCCCATTTAAAAGGCAAAGACATCGCAACAACCACGCGTTCCTGTGCTAAGTTCCGTCACATTCCCACAACAGTGGTAAATTTCTGCGAAGGCACACGGTTTACTCCGGAAAAGCACAAGAAAAAACAAAGCCCGTTTCGTAACTTGCTCCCTCCCAAAGCAGGCGGTACCGCCTTTTCATTGCAAATTATGGGCGGTCAGTTTGAAGCCATTCTGGACATTACCATTGTTTATCCGGGTAACGATAAGCGCCCGGTAGTCTGGCATTTATTAAGTGGACAGCTGAAAAACGTCTATGTTGATATACAGACATTGCCTATTACTAAAGACTTAATTGGTGATTACGCCAGTGACGAAGCTTTTAGGGCTCACTTTCAACAGTGGCTGAATAAACGTTGGCAGCAAAAAGACCAAACCATTGACGAAATGCGTAAGGAAATTCACAGCACCCGCTAAGGGAGTTTTATAATGGACTTTGAGTTTATAAAAGAGTGGCTTCAAAAATTCGGAATTGACAGTAACCTACAAGAGCTGAGTCTTGTTATCAGCTCATTACTCGTTTTAATAGGTTGTTACATTGCTTATGCCTTAGCCCGTTGGATTATTGATCACGCCATTGATCGGTTACTCAGCAAAGCACCTGAGCGTTGGTATAAAGCTTTAGTTAACAGTGGCTTTTTCAAGCGCTGTGCAAACCTGGCTCCTATTGTCGTAATACACAGCTTTATACCTATCCTGTTTATTGATGACTTCGAAAGCTGGCAGTCGCCGCTACGTACCGTTGTAGGGGTTTACCTCACCTGGGTTATCACCAGTATTCTTACCGCCTTAGCTAACGTTATTTCAATTGCCTATGACTACACCTATAAAGCAAGAGAAGTCCCAATTACGGGGGTTATACAGGTGGCCAAGCTCGTTTTGGTGCTGATGGCTATCATTATTACCATTGCCATTATTATGAACAAGTCGCCCATGTACCTACTAAGTGGCTTCGGTGCAATGACCGCTATTTTGATGGTGGTTTTCAGAGATACCTTAATGGGCTTTGTTGCCGGAGTACAATTGGCGACTAACCGCATGGTTGCCATAGGGGACTGGATAGAGCTGACTGACCACGGTGTTGATGGCACAGTGCAAGAAGTTGGGCTTATTTCAGTAAAAGTCGAAAACTGGGATAAAACCATTGTTTATTTACCGACTTATGTTTTGATTCACGAATCCTTTAAAAACTGGCAGGGAATGGTTAATACCGGAGGTCGTCGCATGCGCCGATCACTGATGATTGACCTCGACAGTTCCAAAATTCTTTCCGACGAGCAACTGGATGAGTTGGCTAAAAAGCACTTCAAACAGTCCGCAGAAGACTGGTTAGAGGCTAATGAACTGGAAAAGCCGGTCAGTAATTTAACCGTCTTTAGAGTTTTTACTGATAATTATCTTAGAAACCATAAACAAGTCCGAGAAGATCTCACGCTCATGGCTCGATTAATGCAGCCGACAGCTGCCGGTATCCCTTTAGAAATCTATGCTTTTTGTAAGCAAATCGACTGGATGAAATACGAGGCAGTACAAAGTTCTATTGTGGAATACTTGTACAGTGTTATGCCGGACTTTGGACTGAAGAACTATCAGTTTTTAAACAATAATCAGGCCTTCTCGCAGAATGGAGAAGGCGCTTATTGTCAGTACAAACCGGAGTCCTGAATTATTTTTCCAGCAGATAACCGGCCAGGTTAGAAAAATCTTCAAGGAAGTTGTCGCTGTCACGGAAACCCTGTGGCAGCATTTGATACTTACCGTTGACGATAAAGGTCGGTGTTGCGTTAACCCCTAAGTTACTGGCGCGGCGGTCCATTTTAGCCGCTGCAGCACGAACACTAAAACTCGCTATGGCTTTATCAAATTCGTCACCAGAAACACCATTGACCACAAAAACATTACGAATGTCTTGTTTACTGGTCAGCATATTGTTTTTATTGAAGTTATAGTCAAATATAGCAGCGGACAGTTCTTCTTCTTTATCCAGCTTTTGTGCAACCACAAAAGCCTGAGTCATGGTTTCACCCACATTGCCCCGTGGGCTGATGAACGACACATGCGCCTTTTTAAAAGCTTCCGGGTATTCAGACTTCATTTCTTTTGCTATGGGTTCAAACCGGTAGCAATGAACACAGTAAAAAGAAAAGAACTCAGTAATTTCCGGTTTACTGGTAGCTTCATCGGCTATCACCTCATAGTGAACACCTTCCTCAAAATCCTGAGCCTGAGCAAAACCCGCGGCTACCATTAATGCTCCGGCAAAACCCATTAACCACTTTTTCATTGTCATTTCCTGTTATCCGTTAAAACCAAGGTTCAGCGGCGCTTCATCCAGCCCCGCTAATTGTTCTTTCAATGCCAGAATCTGCTGTTCCCAATAACGGCTTTCTGCAAACCAGGGGAACGCTCTCTGAAAAGCACTATCTTGCCACCTGCGCGATAACCATGCCATATATTGAATGATTCTGAAACTGCGCAAAGGTTCAATTAATATCAACTGTGCGGTATCAAATTCGCAGAAATCTTCGTAGCCAGTAAGCAGTGCATCCATCTGCAGAGTCTGCTCCTGATGCGGGCCATTAAGCATCATCCATAAGTCCTGGACCGCAGGTCCTGAGCGACAATCGTCAAAATCGACAAAGGTCAGTTTTTCCTCATACTGCAGAATATTACCAATATGGCAGTCGCCATGCAGACGCTGATAATCAAAGTCTTGCAGAGGTGTAGAACGTAAGCGCTCACTTAAGGGATCAAGAATGGCAAAAAAGGCGTCTTTTAGCTCTGCCGGCAATAAAGCGGATTGCCGTAACTCCGCCACGGATTGCTCCACAAAACCTTCATAGTCGATAGTTTCCCGCACTTTAAACTTGCCCGCCTGGGCCACTGCATGCATGCGTCCAATTTGACGCCCCAGGCGTTCAAGCTCATCCAGGTCATTAGGCTCAAATGCCCGCCCTCCAATGCTTGAGTAAACACAAAAGCGATAGCCTTCGAACTCATGCAGGCGCTTATTCTGCAGCAGTAAAGCGGATACGGCCGGAACCTCTGCTTGCGCCAGCTCCTCGACAAACGCCAGCTCTTCTTCTATTTGCTCAGTGCGCCAGCGCTGAGGTCTATAGAACTTTGCCACATAGCGTTTGCGATCATCATCAGCAAACTGATAGACCCGGTTTTCATAGCTATTCAGCGCCAGCAAGCCCGAAGCAGGATACAAACCGACACTTTCTAACGCATTAACAACAAGATCCGGCGTCAGCCCCTGAAAAGCAAAGTCAGACGCGTTCTCTGTAAGATTACTCATATAAAAAGCGGCTCTGATGCGTATTAGTTATATCCGCATTATCAACCGCTGTTACCACGAAGTAAAACTCTGTGACCTGTTCTTTCAATAAAGAGGGTGGAACCGCTACCGTTACCGGCAATGTGCCAACCTCACCGGCCGAAACCTGTTTAGTGGAGTCACCAATCAGTTCGAACTGTTCAAAACCTTTGACCTCTATGCGGTAGGTCATGTCCTGCTGAGATTTATTAACCAGTTTTAAGGTGAAGACGTTTTCAATTTGACCTTCAATATTTTCTCTGAAAAGCTGGTTCCTGTCTCGCAACACATCAACTTCCAGTGGGACTCGGCTGGCAATATCCCAGACCAATACCGCGCTCACCGCCAGAACCATAATAAAGTAGCCAATACTTTTCATTCGCCACGGATTGGTCTTATGCTTTTTGTCTTTGGCCGCCAGGTTACGCTCTGTGGTAAAGCGGATAAGCCCTTTCGGATAGTTCATTTTATCCATAACGTCATTACAGGCATCAATACAGGCACCGCAGTCAATGCATTCGTATTGCAGCCCATTTCGAATATCAATACCTGTCGGGCAAACCTGAACGCACATATAACAGTCAATGCAGTGTCCTAAGCCTTTCTCCGCCGGGTCGGCTTTACGTGAACGCGGACCACGCGGCTCTCCGCGTTCTGCATCATACGACACGGTGTAGGTGTCTTTATCAAACATAGCTGACTGGAAACGCGCGTAAGGACACATGTGCGTGCACATAATCTCGCGCATGTACCCGGCGTTGCCATAAGTGCAAAAAGTAAAGAACAGAACGCTGAACGTTGCCCAGAAGCCAGCATCCAGAGTAAAGAAATTGAGGAAGAGTTCGCGTATATCGGTAAAATAGCCGACAAAGGTCATGGATGTTAATAGAGCCACCAGAATCCAGCCAGTTTGTTTACCGACTTTACGCCAGAACTTATCAAAGTCCATTTTGCGCTCATCCAGCTTAATACGCTTATTGCGGGGGCCTTCAAACTTTTTCTCAAACCACATAAATATGAAGGTCCAGGTTGTTTGAGGGCACATAAAGCCACACCAGACACGCCCAAATATAGTGGTCACAAAAAACAGCGCAACGGCCGCCACAATGGCGAACCAGGCGACAACAGTAAAGTCCTGTGGCCAAAGCGTTAAACCATAAATACGAAAGCGCTGCTCCATAATGTCGAGCAGAACCGCCTGTTCGCCCTGGTAGGTGAGCCAGGGAATAATGGCAAAAACGGCCAGTAGCAGGAAGCCAAAGCCACGGCGGAAGTACTCCATCGCACCTTTAATGTCGCGCACATAAATGCGGCTACGAGGGGAATAGTTATTGTTGTGCTTTTGCCCGTCCGGACGTTGAATTTTAACTTTATCGGCGGACTGAACCGTTATCTTTTGTTCCATGAACAATACCACTTAGTATCACGGCGAGGTGCGCACAGTATAACGGATCCTAACTATTTGCGCAGCTCACTGAGCTGAATCAATAATACAATCAAAAAGTATGTTACAACCAGCTTCCACATCATGCCAGTGCGACCACTCATCGGGCGCGTGACTGACACCGTTTACAGACGGAATGAAAATAAGCCCTGACTCTGTAATTTCAGTAAAAAACTGTGCATCGTGTCCAGCCCCACTGGGCATTTTCAGGCACGAATACTTTCTTGCTTTTGCCTTCTCTTCTATCTGCTTTGTCAGTTTCTCTGAACATGCCTGAGGATTCAGCCAGCTTACCTGTTCATACTCAAATTTTAAGCGGTGTTTACGGGCAATGGCTGACAACGCCTTATTACAAGAATCCGCGAGCTCTTTCATCACATCCGGGCTCATATCACGACCGACAATAGTAAATACGGCTTCTCCGGGTACGGTATGCGGGCTGCCCGGCTTTAAATCCACTTTACCCACAGTAATGCGCGTCTTGTCCGTACCGTCTTCTGCAATAATGCGCTCAATTTCATGAGCAAAGTCAGCCAACCCCATGAAGGCGTCGCTGCGCATGTTCATTGGTGCTGTACCAGCGTGGTCAGCTTTACCTTTTAAGTGCACTATCCATTTGAAAACACCGGAAATGCCCTCCACGGCACCAATGGTAATTTCTTTTTGAAAAAGCACCGGGCCTTGCTCAATGTGTAATTCGTAAAAGGCTTTCAGGCGCTCCGGTGGCCATGCGGCGTCCAGAGCATCCATCACATTCATTCCATGAGCGGCCATGGCGTCTTTTAGGTACACATTGTCAGCATCATGAGCGGACATAAGCCAGTCAGGGTTTAATACACCGGCAATAGCCTGTGACCCCATCATGCCGCCAAAGCGTCCTTCTTCTTCGGCAGTGCCGACCACCCATACAGGATGCTTCAATTTAATGTCATTTTCTTTGATCGAGCGCAAAACTTCGAATCCGGCCAACACGCCCAGTGCGCCGTCAAAAATACCGCCGGCCGGAACCGTATCTAAATGCGAACCGGTAAGAACGGCGGGCTTCTTACAATAATCCCCTATACCGAAGAACACATTACCGGCACCATCCATAAAGGTTTCAAAACCTTCGGCTTTTGCCTGGTTCATCATCCATTGGCGCGCCTCCATATCGGCATCAGTAAACCCCCAACGGTAGACGCCGTGATCGGTCTCGTTATAACCAATGTTGGACAGTTCAAGCACGGATTTTTTTAAACGGTCTGAATTAATACTCAGCATAGTACCTCCTTAGCTTCTGTTTTAAGCGTAGGACATAAACTACGGAGCAACAAAAAGGCACCCATAAAAAAGCCCGCACCAAAAGGTACGGGCAAAGGTTGCACGGGGCAAAGGGGAGCCCCTAGAGGGTTTACGACAGTTTGCGTGCAGTTAAGGCTGCATTAAGTACCGCCGCCAACTTAATTGACGATTGGATTGCTTGTGCTGAAACGTCGTGCTTCAGCAGGGTTTGTACGTGCGAATCAATACACATACCACAACCATTCAGTGCCGATACCGCCAGTGAGAACAGCTCAAAGTCGGCTTTATCCACACCCGGGTTCGCCATTGCGTTCATGCGGAGCCCCGCAGGAAGCTTAGAAAACTGTTTATCGCTCGATAAATGCAGGAAGCGATAATAAACGTTATTCATTGCCATTAATGACGCTGCTGTTTTTGCCGCCGTCTTAACGTTTTCTTCAATTTTTCCTTCGGCTTCTTCTTCCACAGCCTGAGTCAGCTCGTCGTTCGACAAGGTGTAAACCAGCGAAAGTGCTGTGCCGTAGAACTGGTCATTTGTTAAACCTGACTGCTCAACATTTGAGAACAAGCTCGACAGGTTTAGTTTGGTGTCTTTACTGTGATCACCCAATAATTGTTTGTAGTCTGCAATTGCCATGCTTAACTCCTGAAATACTGTAAAAGTGCGCTAGCGAGCGCCGATGGCAATGCCATCAGCGCTTAGGTTTGGGAATTAACACCGATTAAAGGGTGTCGCCGCCCAGTGCACGGTTACAAGGGCAGAGTTCATCGGTCTGTAAACCGTCTAAAATACGCACGATTTCTGCCGGGTTACGACCCACGTTCAGGTTGTTCACCGATACGTGCTGGATAACGTTGTGCGGGTCAACAATGAAAGTAGCACGCAAAGCAACATTTTCAGCTTTGTCACGAACGCCCAGGCCATCAACCAAAGAGCCATCATCAGCAAAAGAATACTGGTTCAAACGGTCAAGATCAGGGTGCTCACGGCGCCATGCCAGTTTTACAAATTCATTATCCGTGCTACCGCCCATAACAACGGCGTCGCGGTCAGCGAAGTCTTCATTCAGTTTAGCGAACTCAACAATTTCAGTTGGGCAAACAAAAGTGAAGTCTTTTGGGTAGAAAAAAATGATTTTCCACTTACCTTCAAAGCTGTTGTTGTCGATAGTTTCAAAAGCGCTTTCGCCATTCTCTTCCGGCATGTTGAACTTAGGTTTTGCCGCAATGACGCTGAATTCTGGTAGTTTATCGCCTACTGTTAACATAAATTGTCTCCGTAATTGGGATTTAAAGTGTATTCGTTCCTTAACGAGTCGAGAGCTAGTTTACGGACGGAGACAGATTGGATAAAACGAATAAAACGAATTATGATAATCGGAAATACCAATTAAAAACGCGACGGGTATCCCATGAGTAAATTACCAAGTCTGAAAAACCTAAGTTACCTGCTGGCGCTGCACCAGGAGCAAAACTTTAACCGCGCGGCGGCCGAGTGCAATGTTAGCCAGTCGACGTTAAGCAGTGGCATTCAAAACCTGGAAGAGCAACTGGACTGCCAGCTTATTGAGCGTGACCATAAGTCCTTTCTCTTTACCGCCTTAGGCGAAGAAGTTGTGGAAAAAGCACGGGACATCATTAGCGCGTCGGAAGAGTTACTGCATTATGCCCAAGGGCAGGGCAATATTATGGAAGGCCCGTTAAGACTCGGCATTATTCCTACCATAGCCCCCTTTGTTATTGGCGAACTGAGTAAAAATTTACAAGACAAGTTCCCTAAGCTACTGCTGCAACTTTCTGAAGATACCACACAAAATTTACTGCACCGGCTGCGTAACGGCGAACTGGATATTCTCTTACTGGCCCTGCCGATGGACATTCAGGGCAACCAAAAATGGATACTGGGTCGTGACCCTTTCAAACTGGTGGTGCATAAGGAGCTGGCGGAAACAGTCGGGGAACCGGTTGACTACGACAAACTGCCTGATCGCAGTATTTTTCTGCTGGAAAAAGAGCACTGCATGACCGGTCACGCCGTCGCGGCCTGTCAGCTTACCGATTCCATTAAAATGAATCCTTTTACGGCGACTAGCCTACACAGCCTGGTGCAAATGGCAGACGCCCGCTTAGGTGCTACCTTTGTTCCGCAAATGGCCATTGACCGGGGAATTTTAGAAAACACCGATTTGGTTTCATTAAAGCCAACCGGTCAGGAAGCTTCTCGTGATATCGGCCTGGTATACCGCCCGACCACCAGTCGTCGGCAAACCTTCCGCAAAATCGCGGAAGAAATTGCGCGCCTGTTGCCGGTCAATACACTCAACTAACGACGTCTGGCCGGTGGTAACGGATAACGTTCCGCCAGGCTGATGCTCTCGCCATCGGGTTTGATAACCCGCGCGTGGCGGCGGTTTAACCGGCGTGGATCGGTTACACCGCAGGAGTGCGCAATGATATTGACGCCATACTCCATATATTTGTGATAGTTAGCCGCACGTACCGACTTATTCTCAGGATCCAGCCCCCTCATCAGCTTAGGATCATCCGTTGTTACGCCAGTTGGACAAGTATTTTTGTTGCACTGCATAGCCTGAATACAGCCTAATGAAAACATAAAACCCCGGGCCGAGGTCACGAAATCGGCACCGATAGCAATAGCCCAGGCCACATCAGCCGGGGTAATCATTTTGCCGGAAACTATCACCCGGACGCGCTCGTGTAAGCCAGCTTCTGTCAGTTTATCGATGAGTATCGGCAAGCTTTCCGTGACTCTTAAACCAACATAGTCCATTAGCGGCTGGGGTGCCGCTCCGGTTCCGCCATCGGCGCTATCCAGCGTGATAAAGTCAGGTGCGGCTTCTTCGCCACGAGTTAAAATGCAATCTATCAGTTCGTCGATCCATGAAGGGTCGCCCATCACAAATTTAAAACCCGTTGGCTTACCGGTAATCTTGCGCACCTTTTCAATGAAATCGAGCAATTCTTCGTTATTGCTTATTTCCGGATGACGGTTTGGGCTAATTGCGTCTTCGCCTTCAACAATTCCCCGAATTCTGGCTATTTCGCTGTTAACCTTGATACCAGGAAGGATGCCACCTTTGCCCGGCTTAGCGCCTTGACTCAGTTTAATTTCGAACATTTTCACATTATCGTGACGGCCCAGCTCTGCCAGACGGTCCTCGTCGAGTCGACCCTCTTTATCGCGAACACCAAACTTCGCAGTACCCATTTGAAACACAATGTCGCAGTGCCCCATTAAATGATAAGGCGACAAGCCACCTTCACCCGTATTCAACCAACAGCCGGCTTTTGCAGCCCCCTGCGACAACGACTTAACCGCAACCGGCGACAACGCACCGTAACTCATTCCTGAAATATGAAAGTACGACACCGGAGAATAAGGTGTCTCGCAGTAAGGACCAATGGTAATGGGTTCTGGGGATGTTGCCTGCTCAGCCATAGGTGGGTAAGGCGCGTTACTGAAAATAATGGTTCCGGTACGGCTTAAGTCACGCGTTGAACCAAAAGCAACGTTGCGGTCAGCGTTCTTCGCTGCACGGTATACCCAGCTGCGCTGGGCCCGGTTAAACGGCATTTCTTCGCGATCCATAGCAAAGAAATACTGACGCATGAACTCGCCCATGCGCTCGAACATATAGCGAAAGCGGCCAATAACAGGGTAGTTATGTCTTATGGTGTGTCGGTTCTGCGTCCTGTCAACAACGTACATGATGCCAACAGAAACGACTAACCCAATAATAACCAGAACAAAAGCAGCGGCTAACCACTGCGCTAAAATCAGTAACGAGTCGGTACTAAACACCTTGCTGCTCATGAAGTTCCAATACCTTTTTACAATTGATAACAGTATTAACGGCCAAAGCGACGAACAGATCAAGCACAGTGTCATCAAAATTCCGATGAATGACGTATACTGAGGGCAATTCAATAAGAAGGAGAGACCGATGTTCAATCCAAAAGTTATTTTAACCGCAATACTAGCGGCTTCTTTCAGTACTGCTGCTACCGCTGAAGATGTCGAAACGGAACGTCATAAAGTCAGTGTCAGCACACTTGCTGACGGCTTCACCAACCCCTGGGGCATGACATTTCTTCCGGATAAAAGCATTTTAGTAACAGAACGAACCGGAGATATCTACTGGGTATCAGCTAATGGCAACTACCGCGAAAAAATCAGCGGCACCCCGGAAGTCGTTGCTAAAAGTCAGGGTGGTATGCTGGATATAACCGTTGACGCGGATTTTGAAGAAAACAATTGGGTTTACATTAGCTACTCCGAAGCGGCCCAGGACGACGGTAAAGGGAACAGTACGGCCGTTATGCGTGCCAAACTTAATGACAAAGAATTTACGGATAAAGAAGTTATCTTTCGCCAGGCACCAAAATATGAGAGCAATGCACACTTTGGTTCGCGGTTAGTCTTTTCTCCTGAGGGACATTTATATATTACTCTCGGTGACCGTTATTCACGCATGGATGATGCACAAACGCTGGACAACCATCACGGTAAAATCGTACGTATTTGGCCGGATGGCAGCATACCCGAAGACAACCCCTTTGTTGGCAACGACAACGCACTTGACGAAATTTGGTCCTACGGTCACCGCAATGTGCAGGGCGCTGATATTCATCCTGAAACCGGAAAGTTATGGTCGGTAGAACATGGCCCACAAGGTGGCGACGAAGTGAATATTCCTGAAGCCGGCAAAAACTATGGCTGGCCAGAAGTGACCTATGGCGTTGACTACGGTGGCGGAACCATCAGCGAAGACGCCGTAAAAGAAGGCACTGAACAGCCGTTTTATTATTGGGTTCCGTCTATTGCAACTGCTGGCGCCACCTTTTACACGGGAGATGCTTTCCCTGAATGGAAAGGCGACTTCTTCGTTGCTGCCCTGAAAAGCTCCCTGGTAGCCCGCCTGGACTTATATGAAGGCCGCATGATGCATGAAGAGCGCTTGTTTGAAGACGCCGTTGATGCACGTATTCGTGACATAAACCAAGGGCCCGACGGTTACCTATACTTACTGACCGATGAGTCTGACGGTGCCATTATTCAGATAAAACCAGCGGATTAACCATGTCATATTCAGCAGTTTTAAAAAAACTCACTTACACGGGGCTGCCTTTATTCGCGGCCTCTTTCGTTGTTCATTCAACTGAAGTCGACGAAACCGTCGTGGTGACAGCCACTCAGAGCGAAACACCCTGGCTAATCACTGCGGCCAGTATTGACCGTGTTAACGTCGAAAACACCTTACCCTCCATGAAGATTGATGCCGGTGACGCCTTAGCCGGCGTTGCAGGGATTCAGGCGGACAGCCGTTATAACTATGCACAGGATACACGCCTGGTGGTTCGCGGCTTCGGCTCACGAGCCGCATTTGGAGTAAGAGGCTTGCAACTTAATGTCGACGGTATTCCTTTGTCTATGCCCGATGGCCAGGCTCAAACTTCGAGTATTTTTCTCGATAGCATTGATTCGCTGGAAGTTTTACGCGGCCCGTTAGCTACCTTGTACGGCAATTCTGGTGGCGGTGTGGTTGAGTGGTTCAGCCGCCAGCCGACCGAAACCACACTGGAGTGGGGTGGCCAGTTCAGCGAAAACGACACACAGCGGTATAACGTCAATGCACAGTGGGCAACCGACAATAAACAACTGCAAGTTCTGGCGTCGGATTTTCAGACTGACGGTCCGCGCCGGCATAACTCCGCCGAGCGCCAGCAACAGGCTGTGCGCTGGTACCATCAATGGGATGATCAGAATCGCTTTATTATCCGCTTCGATAATAACGATGCGCCACTACTGCAGGACCCCAGCGCATTAACTCCACAAGACTGGCGTGATGACCCCACCCAGACAGTACAACGGGCGGTTGACTTTAATACCCGCAAGGACATTCATCACCGTCAGGGTTCATTTAGCTGGTTTCATGAACGCGACAATGGCGAGGGCTTACTGTCACTGTGGCAGGGCGACCGCGATATTGAGCAGTTCCTGCCGTTTGCCGGTGATGGTGACACAAGCTCGGGTGCGGTTATCGATGTTTCCCGCCAGTTTGAGGGAGCACATGCACGTTGGCGCCAGCGCGGAGTCAACTGGTCGGCAACCCTCGGCGCGCAAATAGAACGCCAACAGGATCACCGCTTTGGTTTTGTGAATAACAGCGGTGAAAAGGGCGAGCTGCGCCGTGACGAATTCAACTGGATTGAAAATGCTTCAGCTTATTTGCGCTTTCAGTGGCAGTTGTCTGAAGACTGGTCTGCAACTGGTGGGGTTCGTTACAGTGACATCAATTATGAAGTAAAAGACTACTTTACTGAGCTGGATAACTCCGATGACAGTGGTAGCAGTGACTTTAGTGAAACCACAGCCGCTATTTCGCTTACCTGGCAGTTTCTGCCAACCTCAGCAACTTATCTGAGTTTAGGGCAAGGTTTTGAAACCCCGACGCTGACAGAACTTGCCTACCGAAATGAAGGCTCGGGCCTGAACCGCGAGTTGGGTCCATCCACCAATGATCAGTGGGAATGGGGTATTAAACATCAACTCGATAACGACTGGCGTCTGCATTTCGCTTTCTTTGGTATTGAAAGCGAAGACGAAATTCTCGTAGACCAGTCAAACGACGGGCGTACTACCTACCGTAATGCCTCAGAAACAACGCGCGAAGGGGCTGAACTGAGCATTAATGGCGAACTAACGCGGCAGCTCAACTTGCTGCTGTCATACAGCTATATAGACGCTAGCTTTGATGATGGCCCGTTACAGGGGAATCAATTACCCGGCGTAGCGAAAAGCCAGGGGTACTTGCGCCTGAACTGGCAGCCCGCAGAGCAATGGCTGGTTCAGTTAGCGGGGCAGTATAGAAATGAAACGCCGGTTAATGATCAAAACGATACCTTTGCACCGTCTTATACGACATGGGATATAGCAATAAGTCGCGACTGGCAGTGGGCAAAAAGCGAGCTGGACGTGTGGGCCAGGGTCGACAATATTACGGACAAAGACTACGTCGGTGCTGTTGTTGTTAACCAGGGAAGCGGACGTTCACTTGAGCCTGCAGTAGGAAGGAAGGCTAGCGTCGGCATCAGTTGGCGCCGACGCTTTTAAGGCAAATTATAGGCTGGCTCTGAGTACATCGAGCAGGCGCTGCGCCGTCTGCTCCGATGACGCAGGGTTCTGACCTGTAATTAACATGCCGTCCTGAACGGCATAGGCCTGCCAGTCATCAACTTTACGATAATGACCGCCTTTAGCTGTCAGTTCGTCCTCAAGTAAGAAAGGAACCACATCGGTAAGCTCTACCGCTGCTTCTTCACTGTTACTAAAGCCTGTTACTGTGCGGCCCTGAACAATAGGGTCTCCACACGGTGTTTTAGCATTCAGTAATACCGCAGGAGCATGGCAAACAGCGGAAACCGGCTTACCTTTACTCCAGAAGTGCTCAATGAGCTTAATTGAATGCTCGTCGTTCGTTAAATCCCATAAAGGTCCATGGCCACCAGGATAGAAAATCGCATCAAAACTTTCCGGATCAACTTCATCTAGCTTGCTGGTTGTCTCTAATTTCTGCTGTGCTGTTGTGTCGTTGTCAAAGCGCTTCGTCGCTTCCGTTTGAGCGTCAGGGGAAGTGCTGTTCGGATCGATGGGTGGCTTACCACCTTTTGGCGATGCCAGAGTAACATCCACGCCCGCGTCTGCAAAAACGTAGTACGGGGCCACAAATTCTTCTACCCAGAAACCTGTCTTATGGTCTGTGTCACCGAGTTTATCGTGTGAGGTTAATACCATTAATACTTTCACTTAGCACTCCCGTTAAATGAGTCAAAAACTTATTATAGACTACGCAGTAAAATGCTAGTTTGATCACTCTCCATGCTGATCAAGCCAGCGGTACAAGGTACGCCGGGTTACCCCAAGAATTTCAGCCGCTTTCGATTTATTACCCTCTGCGTGCACCAGCACTTTGCGTATGTATTGATTTTGATATTCGTCCAGAGTTGGCCACTCTGCGGCATATTCCACTTCGGGTTCATGCTCACTCTCCAGAATTCTTTGCGGTAAATCTTCAACCGCTATTTTGTCGTCTCTGGAAAAGGTAAAAGCACGCTCTATCGCATTTTGCAGTTCGCGGACATTACCAGGAAAGCGGTAGCGATAAAGCTGTTCGAGCGCAGCCGGTGAAATGCTCTGAACCGCTTTGTCGCTGCCCTTCTGCAACTGTTGTAAAAAGTGGTTGGCGAGACGTTCAATGTCTTCACCGCGCTCGCGTAAAGGTGGCACTCGTAAACTAAAGGTTTCCAGCCGATAAAATAAATCCTGCCGGAAACGTCCGTCTTCAACGTGTTTTTCTAAGTCCTGGTGGGTAGCAGCCAGTATCCGGACATTAACCGTTTCTTCCTCATCACTGCCCACCGCGCGGATGGTACCTTCCTGCAATACACGTAATAGTTTCGCCTGCAAAGCCATTGGCATTTCGCCAATTTCATCCAGTAGCAAAGTGCCGCCGTCTGCCTGTTTCAACAAACCTTGCCGTTTTTTCTGCGCACCGGTAAAAGCGCCGGCTGCATGTCCAAAAAACTCACTTTCCATTAAGTCGGCCGGAATGCCGGCGCAGTTAACCGCCTGAAAGCTTTGTTCCGCACGCTCACTTAACTGATGCAGCGCCTTCGCCACCAGCTCTTTACCGGTCCCACTTTCACCGGTGATCAGAACGCTTCCGTCAGCTGGCGCAATACGTTCTATTTGATCATAAAGCTTGCGCATTGACGGACTTTGCCCGACTAAACCACCCGGTCCTTTTTGCTGCTGACGGTAGCGCTTTAGCTCCCGCTGCAACGAGCGATGCTCAAGAATACGTTGTACACTTAGCAATAAATGTTCAACATCTAAAGGTTTGGTCAGAAAGTCATCCGCGCCCTGCTTTAAAGCATCAACCGCCTGATCAACCGTGCCAAAAGCCGTAATTAATAACAGTGCCGGAGCGTTGTCCTCATTTTTCAGGCTGTCTAAAAGTGACAGCCCGGACTGACCCGGCAAGCGAATATCGCTAATAACCAAATCCAGGGTTGCAGCGGCTTTTTTAAAGCCTTCAACACTGCCCCAGGCGGTTACCTTATAGCCTTCAGCCTCAAGCTCTTCAACAAGCAGTTCCTGTAGAGCCGGATCATCCTCAATTACACCTATCATGGCTTTTGCTGCTGTCATTTACTGCCTCCGTTTTTAACCGCTTGCCGAACGCATTGTGCCGATAAACTCAAAATAACCCGACAACCGCCATTTGGGTTATTGGTCAAAGACAATTCACCACCATGATCATTCAATACGTGCTTAACGATGGTCAAACCCAGACCAGTCCCTTTACCTTGTGGCTTATTGGTTTCGAACGGTTGTAATGCTTTATCTTTCATTGCATCAGGTAAACCCTCTCCGTCATCATCTATGGTAATGACGACGCCATCGTTGGCGTACTCAGCCGCGACAGCAACCTCAGATTCAGCTGCCTGCAGGCCATTGCGCAGTACGTTTACTAAGGCCAGTTCGAGCCGCTTTATGTCAACTTTAAGAATGACATCGACAAGCTCTTTAATTACCACGCTGGCAGAACCTTTGTCCTGCTCAAACTCAATGCTGGTCATTGCTGTTGTCACCAGGTCTCGCAGGGAAATGCTTTCTCTTTGCTGCACCGGCGTTCTTGAAAATGCCAGCAATTGATTCACCAGTCCGGTAAGCCTTTGTACCTGACCCCTGACGGCCTTAAGTTGTCGCTGGCTGTCATCGTCTTTATGGTTACGTAATAATCGGCTGGCGCGTCCATCAATAACAGTAAGCGGCGCTCCTAACTCATGGGCAACACCACTGGCTACACTGCCAATAGCTGCCATTTTTTCCTGTTCCCGCAATGCTCGCTGCAAGGACGCTTCGTGCTCCCGCCGCTGTTCTAACTCCTGCTCCGCTTCAGTAATGCTATCCAGCATCCGGTTAAACCCCCGGGCAACATCCTGAAGCTCCGAAGGCCCGGCGGGGGTCACTCGAGTGCTTCGATTTCCTTTTGCGACTTGCAGCATTGCGTCTTTTAGTGCCACCACATGTCGCCCAACACCGCGATAATGACCAAATACTAATACTGCAATAGTGATCAGGCCAAATGCAGCCCAGCTCAGCCAGGCATATTGACTCAGCGTCTCAAAAGACTCATCGAAGTCACTGGCCCGCCTGTTTATTTGTAATAAACCTATAATGCGACCGCCACGATCAACAATAGGAAGGAACTGAGAAAAAACATCACGACCTTCAACACGTCGATAGTCGTCTTGTTTCACACCCGTCTGAACGGTTTGCAGCGCCAACTGGCTGTTGCTCAAGTCAGTCTCGGTGATACCGGCTTCAGCTACCTGCTGACCATACACATTGTATACCGATGCCCCGTACACCCGGCCAATATTGAAGACTGAATCCAGGTTAGCCTGAACCGTTGCTAAGTCGTTATTAAGTAGTGCATCGCTTATGGGTAAGCTAATGGCCCGTCCCAGCAGTTCTAAGTCACTTTTTAAACGCTCATTGGCTTCGTCAGATGCAACCTGCAATCCAACACTTATCGCCACGCCCGAAATCAATAACATAGGCACAACGACATACATTAAGAGCCTTCGTTGCAGGCTGGATAGTGGCCAACTGTATCTTTTTGTCACACTGCCTCCTTTGACTGTGTACTAAGGATACACATTTTTGGGCTGACTTTCTGAGCGCTAACTGAAAAAAACTAAAAGTATATTAAAATCAACAAATTAAAAAGTTGGCACAGTCTTCGCTTTAGTTAGGGCGTTAATAAAAACTGATAAATTCAATTAGGAGATTATCATGCAAAAGACAATTATCGCATTAGCAACTGTATTCGCACTGGGTAGTACTGCAGCAATGGCTCAACAGCAGCAATCGCAGGATCCTATGGCTCAGCAGAAGCAACAGCAAACTCAGAAAATTTCTGAAGGTATGCTGGTTAAATTTGTAACCGCTATGGAAGACGTTCAGGGTGTTACTGAAAAATACCGTGACCAGTTCCAGGAAGCTGAGAACCAGGAAGAAGCTCGTGAAATTCAGCAGTCTGCACAGGAAGAAATGATTGCAGCCGTTGAAGATGCAGGCCTTACTCCGCAAGAATACAACATGATTATTCAGCAGGCACAAAACGACGAAGAGTTACGTGCACGCTTAGAAGAACTGACAGGTGAAGAAAACTCTTAATCGTTAGTTCCATTTAATACAAAGCCCGCGGCTCTTTCTGAGTCGCGGGCTTTTTCATTTGAAGTTTAAACAGCTTCCCCTCACTTAATCCATTTAGCATCAAACTTTCGATTTTTTTCAAACTTTTACACTATATTATCTTGATCACATGTTGATTTAATGTAACAAAAGATGCTGTGTTGTTGATTTAACACACAAAATCGATAAAAACTCCCGGGGGGGGAACATAATAATGAAAACAAACTTTAAATACTCGCTATGTGCATTAGCAATAGGAGCCGCATTCGCGTCACCGGTCAGCTTTGCGCAGGATCAAGAGAATCAGGCAGAAGATGACGCTCTTGAACGCATTCAGGTCACAGGCTCCAGAATTTCACGAACTGATATGGAAGGTGCGTCTCCTGTCGAAGTTATTGACAGGGAAAGCATTGAAGCCTCAGGTTTTAACAACTTACAGCAACTCTTAGAGCGCTTACCATCGGCTGGTGTGGGGACCTTTTCAACTCAAGGTAACAGTCAGGACACTACCGCGAACGGCGCCGCTGCAATTAGCTTGCGTGGGTTTGGTGCCGACTCAACACTGGTCTTACTGAACGGTCGTCGCGTAGCCGTTTCTTCCTTTGCCGAAGGTGTGGCGAACTCCTTTGTCGACATTAACTCAATTCCTGTCGCGGCTATTGAGCGCATCGATATTCTGAAAGACGGCGCTTCCGCAATTTACGGCTCTGACGCTGTAGCTGGTGTCGTTAATATTATTTTAAGAGATGACTTTGTCGGTACAGAGCTAACGGCCAGTCACGGTGGAACAACCGGTGATGCTAACTACGAAGAAACCAGCATGAGTCTGGTCTGGGGCACAGGTGGAGACGACAGCAATACCACCATGATTCTGGATTACTGGAAAAACACCTCGATTACAGGTGCCGAGTTTGGTCGTAATGGCACAGCGAATCAAAGTCCGTGGGGTGGTAACGACTTCCGTTCATCACGCGGTTTTCCGGGAAGTTTTATTGTTGACGGTGAAGAGCAACCGGATCCGGATTGTCCAGAAGATTCACTGGTTGGAACACGCTGTGTATTTGACTACGGTCCTTATGCGCAAATTTTCCCGGAAGCTGAACGCGTAGGTGCTATTATCCAGTCTCGTAAAGAGTTTTCGCGAGACGTTGAGGGCTATATCGAAGTAGCCGCTCAGCATAACCGTTCAAAAGCCGGTGGCGCACCGACTCCGTTAGACGCCGATGCCGGACTCTATGTCCCGGCTGATCACCCTAACAACCCTTGGGGTGAGCGTGTCGATATCAACTTTTTCCGGACAGTAGATGCCGGTGCCCGTATTTGGGATGTTGAATCCGACACTTTACGTTTTATTGCGGGCTTACGCGGAGACTTAGACGGTTGGGTCTGGGATGTCTCTTACCAAAAAGGCCGCAGCGAAGGAATGCAAACGGGCTCACGTGAACAAGGGTGGGTGCGTACTGACTTTTTGCAGGAGCAAATTAACGCTGGCAACTACAACCCATTTGGCGGCACCATTAACGACCCTGAAGTCATTAATGACATTACGACGTCACTGGTACGCCGAGGCGAATCACACCTGACCGCAGTTGATGCCAGTATTGCCGGGGAAGCGTTCCAGTTGGGTGAGCATTGGGTCTCCATGGCAGCGGGTCTTGAATACCGTGAAGAAGACGTATTTGACCAACCGGATGATCAGTTCCAGCGTGGTCTTATCTTTGGTACCGAGTCGGTGCAGGCCGAAGCTGAGCGCGACCAGTGGGCTGCTTATGTCGAATTTCTCATTCCAATTACTGATCAGTTAGAAGCAACTGTTGCCGGTCGTTACGATGACTACAGTGACTTTGGCTCAACCTTCAACCCACAGTTTAAGTTGCAGTGGCGTCCGACTGAAGACGTGACGTTACGTGCATCATACGGCGAAGGTTTCCGTGCTCCGTCACTGGCACAAATTGGTCTGGGTCCATCGCAGGTTTCAACTTTCTTTGTTGATGAGTATCGTTGCGAAACCGATGGGGAAAGCTGTGTACCACTGGATTACACCATTGTATTCTCCGGCTCTGAAGAGCTGCAGCCAGAAGAGTCATCAAGCTATAATATTGGTGGTATTTGGCAGGTCACTAACGCGTTTGATATCTCTGCTGATTACTGGTCAATTGAACAAGATAACAAAATTGTTCAAAACGACTTTGAGAACGTTTACAACGAGCACTGTAACAACCAGAACAGCGAAGTCTGCGAACGCCGTGACCCGCTACCAGGAGACGAGCTGGGTGAGTTGGCTGTTCTTTACAACACCTACGTTAACCTTTCCAGCCAGGAAGCCGCAGGGGTTGATTTTTCAGCAAACTATAACTGGCAACTACAAGACATTGGCGATGTTCGTTTAGGTCTTGACTGGTCTTACATGAGCAAGTTCGAGAAAGACGGTATCGACTATGCCGGCGAGTACGAGTATCCAGAGCACCGCTGGACAGCCCGTGCAGAATGGGGCCGTGATGAGTTAGGTGTTAACCTGAATCTGAACTACATTGGTGAGTTTGAAGATTATCAGGCACCGGCGAACGTTGAATCCAGCGAAGCGCGTATGGCTGATAAGCAACTTCTGGTTGATTTGCAGGCATATTATGACCTGACATCTCAGCTTCGTTTAACTGTTGGTACCACCAACCTGTTCGACGAAGAGCCACCGGAAGCGTTTAACAACGACCTTTACGGCTATGCACCAAGCGTTCACAACCCTCGTGGCCGCTTTGTTTACTCAAAAGTCAGTTACTCGTTCTAAGAGCTCAGTTTTAAAAGACTGTAAAATCCGTAATCAGTTAGTGCTGATTGCGGATTTTTTTGATCATCTCTCCTATGCTTTACGTAGGCCTAACTAGAAGATTCTTTAACGCAAGGAGAAAGCGAAGTGAAAGCATCCGATTTATTCGTAAAAGCACTTGAAAACGAGGGTGTGAAGTACATTTTCGGCATTCCCGGCGAAGAAAACCTGGACTTACTTGAGTCCCTATCAAAGTCTGATATCGAACTTATTTTAACCCGGCATGAACAGGGCGCTGGCTTTATGGCTGCCACTTATGGTCGCCTGACCGGAAAGCCCGGCGTGTGTCTATCAACCCTGGGGCCGGGTGCAACGAATCTGGTTACCCCTGTGGCCTATGCTCAGCTTGGCGCTATGCCCATGGTTGTGGTTACCGGACAAAAACCCATAAAGGAGCGTCATCAGGGTCAATTCCAAATCATTGATGTGGTCGACATGATGACCCCCATTACCAAATACACCCAGGCGATTATTAGCGCCAGCAGCATTCCGGCGCACATACGCGAAGCTTTCCGTCGCGCTGAGGACGAACGCCCGGGCGCTTCTCATCTGGAGTTATCGGATGACATCAGCCGCGAGGAGGTCAGCAGCCTTCCAATACAAGCCAGTCATTCGCGCCGCCCCATTACCGAGCATAAGTCAGTACGCCACGTGCTGGAACTTCTGCGAGAAGCAAAACACCCGGTGTTGCTGATAGGTGCCGCTGCCAACCGTAAAATTACGGCAAAAATGTTACGCGCCTTTGTCGATAAAACCGGCATTCCTTTTATTACCACCCAAATGGGTAAAGGCGTTATCAATGAGGATCATCCTCGCTGGCTGGGTAACGCGGCCGTTTCCGATGGCGACTACCCGCACCGGGCGATAGAGAAAGCGGATTTAATCCTTAATGTGGGCCACGACGTGGTCGAAAAGCCCCCATTTATGATGAAAACCGGCGATAACGATAAGCGTAAAGTGGTACACATTAACTTTCAGGGCGCAGAAGTCGACTCAGTTTACTTCCCGCACGCCAGCATGATTGGTGATATTGGCAACAGCATCTGGCAATTAAAAGAGGGAACTGAGCCACAAGACCACTGGGACTTCGACTTTATGCTGAAGGTTCGCGACCATATGCGTGACCATACCGATGAAGGCGCCGACGATGGTAGCTTCCCGGTTTTACCACAGCGTCTGGTGGAAGATGTCCGTGAAGTGATGCCGGACGACGGTGTCATTGCACTGGACAACGGCATCTACAAAATTTGGTTTGCCCGTAATTACCCGGCGCGTCAGCCAAATACTGTACTGCTGGATAATGCACTGGCTTCAATGGGTGCCGGCTTACCTTCTGCAATGGCTGCTAAGCTGGTTAACCCGGAAAAGAAAGTTATGGCAATATGCGGTGACGGCGGCTTTATGATGAACTCGCAGGAGCTTGAAACCGCGGTGCGCATGGGGCTGGATATTGTTGTCGTTATCCTTAATGACAGCGGTTACGGCATGATAAAATGGAAGCAGCAACACATGAAACTCAGCGACTATGGCTTAGATTTCAATAACCCGGATTTTGTGAAATATGCAGAGTCTTATGGTGCGAAGGGCTATCGTTTAGACAAAACTGAGAACCTGATACCGCTGCTAAAAGACTGCTTAGATAAGCCCGGGGTTCACCTTATTGATGTTCCGGTGGACTATTCACAAAATGACCGGCTGCTGAATGAGGAGATTCCCCAGCGCAGCCGTGCCATTAAAGCCGATTAATCACGGTTAGGATCAGTATCCGCGAAGTAAGGATAGTCGTTTAATTTATCGACAAAAGCCTGAAGTCGCGGATACTTATCCAGATTAAAGCGCTCACGGAATAAGCCCCAACTTAAAAAGCAACCTAAACGTAGCTCTCCGTCACTAAAGGGATGGGGCCCTTCATAAGCTACCGCATGCTCTTTGTCTTCCATGAGTTGAAGTATGTCATTAATACGCTGCTGCTGGCGCTTAAGGTAAGGTACCTTATCTGGTGTTACACCCGCTTTTTCTAACAAGAACAAATTAATGGCAGCATCCATAGCCGTGTTTACCAGGCAGTACTGATCAAAATCTTTTGTGTCCGCAAAAAAACGCTCATCGGCTTTTTCCCGAACGTATTTTAGTATGCTGCTTGAGTCATGAAGGCGCAGATCATTGTGGTGCAAAAACGGCACCTTTTTAGCCGGGGTTAATTTAGCGCTGGTTTCAAAGTCCGTTTCGGTAAATGAGAATTTTGTCTTTGTCTCCAGTAAAGCAATGCGACAATGTCTAACGAACGGCGAGGTATAACTTCCGAACAATTCCATGATCTTCTCCTGTTAATGATCTCGACAAGCTTCGTCTGGGTACTCCAGCTCTATGGTTGTATGAGCCAACTCAAACACAGCTAACTGTTCTGATATTTGTTGTTTTAAAAGCGCTCTTTCCGCGCATTCCAGTTCTTTTGATACCACAATATGCGCCGTTAATACATGGCGCTCACCATCCAAAGACCAGAAATGTAAGTGGTGGGCATCATTCACGAGTTCTAACGAGGTTAATTGTTCGCGTATTTGCCGATAAACTTCCGGGTCGGGGGACGCCTGTACAAAGAGTTTAACCGTAGAACCCAGGTGACGAATAACGTTCACCAAAATAAACAGGGTAAAAGCAATGGATAAAAGGGGGTCTAAAATAGGCCAGTCGACAAACATAAGAATGATCGACACAATTAGCACCGCTACCCAGCCCAATACGTCTTCAAGCAGATGCCAGTTAAGCACGCGTTCATTCAGCGACTTGCCATGAGAAAGCTTAAATGCCGCATAGCCATTAACAATGACACCGAACACGGCCAATAGCGCCATACCTTCGGCCATTGGCATTACCGGGTTCCATAAACGAGGAATAGCTTCGAATAAAATCCAGATAGAACCTGCCGTCAGTACAACAGCATTAATAAAAGCACCCACCAGAGAAAGCCGCTGGTAGCCATAGGTAAAGGTGTGGGTTGCGTCTTTTCGACTGAACTTATCCAACAGCCAGGCCATACCAATAGAGATGCTGTCGCCGAGATCATGCACTGCGTCAGCTAAAATAGCGGTACTGTTAGTCAACACTCCGCCAATAAACTCAATAATGGTAAAACACAGGTTAAGGAAAAACGCCCAGCCAATGCGCTCTGACGAGCTTTCGTGGTGATGATGGTGATGGTGCATAGCATCCTTAACTGTTAATCAAATGTACTTTTTAGGCGATAAAAAGCGCATAAAAATGAGCCATATTGTTAATTTAACACTCTTTTGTACGGCAAATGAAGTATTGCTTACGCATCTTTAACAGTGCAAAATTTCGCCAAATTTAGATCCCTCTAAATTAAGATGATGTAACTTTTCTCAGGAGCTTTAAATGAAGTACTCTCTAGCAGCTTGTTTCGGTGCTGCAGCACTGGCCATGAGCCTGCCTTCTCAGGCACAAGATAAAATTCAGTGGAGTGGTTTTGGTAATATCGCAGCAGGTATGACAACTGGCAGCGACGACGAACTGTTTGGCTACGATAACGACGTAGACTTTAATCCGGAGAGCTTATTTGCACTACAAGCAAAAGCTAACTTGTCTGACAAACTCAGTGTCACCGCACAAATTATGTCTCGTGGCTCAGAGGACTTCGACTTAGGTGTTGAATGGGCCTACTTACAGTACCAACTAACCGACGCTGCAAGCATTAACGTGGGTAAATTGCGCCTGCCTTTCTATATGTATTCAGACTCTCTGGATGTAGGTTACAGCTACCACTGGCTACGCACACCTCAAAGTGTCTATCGTGTCGCTTTCGACAATTACACTGGTGTGAGCTTCCAGCACAACGCCTTTGTCGGTAACTTTATCTTCAATACGCAAGTTATTGCCGGCAACATGCAAGACGATATTGAAGCAGGTGGCAGCGAAGCGGCAGAAGCAGAAATGAATAATCTGATAGGTTTTAATACCAGCGCCATCTACAA
Source organism: Idiomarina sp. ST10R2A5 (assembly GCF_051842325.1). Classification (NCBI taxonomy): domain Bacteria; kingdom Pseudomonadati; phylum Pseudomonadota; class Gammaproteobacteria; order Alteromonadales; family Idiomarinaceae; genus Idiomarina; species Idiomarina sp. ST10R2A5. The sequence goes on from NZ_JBNIEX010000013.1 coordinate 30,594, forward strand.
CAACCTGACCATGCGTATTGCGTATTACCAGACCAACGATACCAATATTCACCTTAATGAGATTGACGGCTTGCTGGCAACGCTAAGAGAAGCGGGAGCTGCACAGGTCGCTTCAGAGCTGGAAGTTTCTGAAGACAAAGGGACTTTCGCTGGTGTCGGTTTTATGTACGACAATTTCAACTGGTTTGTAGGTGGAGAATATACCGAGCTTGAAGTTGATGGCAGCTATATTCCTGAACAGCGCTCTAGTTATCTTACTGCAGGTAAGCGTTTTAAAGACTGGACATTACACGCTACCGTTGGCCAAACCGACGATAAAGTCATTGATGCCGAGCGTTTCAGCGTTCCTGTTCCTCAGTTACAAGCCGTTATTAACCAAGTAGCAACCCAGGTTATTAGCGAGAACACTTACACCTCTGTAGGCGCCAACTTTAACATCGCGCCAAGCGCTGTACTGAAGTTTGACGTTACCCATTCTGACGACAAGTTAATCGATGAGTCTGACGTACTGGTTTCCGCTGCAGTTCAATTTGTATTTTAAGGAATTATGATGAAAAAGTTTGCTGTATTTCTCATCGTTATAGCGACAAGCCTGCTGAGCTTTTCAGCTCTTGCACAAAATGGCGTAGTCGTTTCACAAACTGAGATTAATGAAGAGTCAGTTTCTCGAATATTCCTGGGGCAGTCGCGAGTTTTAACCGGGGTAAACTTACCTGAAGACTCAGCAACCCGAAAGGCTTTCGAGGAAACCTTATTAGGGCAGTCTGGTGAGCAGCTTAAACGCCACTGGGCAAAGTTGAAGTTCACCGGCCGTGCAACGCCGCTAGATACTCTGGCAAATGATGATGCGGTTATTGAGTTTTTACTGAGTAACCCTCAGGGCATTGGTTATGTTTCTGATAAAAGCAAAGTGTCAGGTGATTTGAAGGTAATTGCTACTTTCTAAGCCATAAGAATAAAACCTCCGGTTGTTTGCCGGAGGTTTTACTTCGATACTTGGTTTCGGCCCTTCTCCTTCGATTCATATAACGCACCGTCTGCTTTTTCTAACCAGTTCTCAGCAATTGTATACTCATTAGAAAACTCCGCTACGCCTGCGCTTATTGTCAGTTTCAGCTGCTCATCGTTATATTCTTTGCCTAAAGGCAGAAGCGTTTCCTCTATCTGCTTTCTCAGGCGTTCGGCGACTAATACAGCATCATTTAATGACGTTTTAGGTAAGAGTATGACAAACTCTTCTCCACCGTAACGACCACAGGCATCCGTTTCTCGCTGACTTCCCAGTATAATATCTGCTATTAGCTGAATAGCCCGGTCACCAATTTGGTGCCCGTAAGTATCATTAACCTGCTTAAAGTGATCAATATCCATCATAATAACTGAAGCGGTGTCTTCGTAACGCTTACAACGAAGAAACTCCTGCTCAAACAGCGTTTGCCAATGTCCGCGGTTAACGAGCTGGGTTAAACCGTCGGTCTGACTGATAGTTTTTAACTTTAATAAATTATTGGCTTCCTCACTGACGTCATAAACTAACGCACAAATATGGTGAATTTGCTTGTCCGTGGAAAATAGAGGAAATAACGTCACGTTCTGGAACATCAAGTCAGATTCAGCCGTAAAAGGCCGGGTGTTTTCAAAGTTCAGAATATGGGGCTCTTGCTGCCAGTTACAGTGGGCCTGAATACCCAACTTTAAAACGGACTCAGTTTTATATTGAAACCAGCTTTTAGGTAAGGTTGGCAATAGCGTAAACAAATTTTCATCTTTAGCGACAACGCTACTGATGCCGCTATGGTTTTCCATAAAGCCATTCCACACTTTAACGTTGTAATCGCGGTCAAAAACAATCAACCCAACCTCAATGTTCTGAAGAATTTGCAGTACCCAGTGTAGGTTGGTGATGTCTAGTTCCTCTTTATTCATCGATAAAGTACCCGGCTCGTTCTTCAAGTGCAGCAATTGAAGCTTCAGTGAAAATAACGTAGAGATCGCAATTTAAATGGTAATCAGGGATCTCATAATCGATGGTAATGATTAAAACTTCTTTATCTTTCACATCCTCTTTAAAAACATTATTGACGGTTTCGCTCATTCCCAAGAAAGCTGGCTGGCTAATATTTAACTCTAAATCCAGTTGCGATGAGAACCGCTTTAAAAAAGCGGCAATAAGCGTCGAGGCAACATCTAAAAGGACACTTCGGCTGTCGTCCTTAAATTCATAACCGTGATAGTCCGACAACTTAGACGGTAAGTCGTTTAGGGTCCGGTTATCAACACAGAGAATGGCTTCTCCGGCTATAGCGTTACCAACAAAACCTTCAGACACCATGTTTACCCGGATATTTTCATTATGAAGTTCGTTAATAAGAGTATTGTAAGGGCGCTTGGCAACATCGGGTACAGGTAACTGAATAAAGGAGCCCAGCATATCACCAAGAAGTTTTGCCGCATCACCAAGAGCAATATTGCTGACCTCCTTTAAAATATCGGTAGGCTCAATATGCTCCGTTTTCGTTTTCCGACGCTGATGGTCACCGGGCAATAACTCTCTTATAAGGCCATAGCGCTCGAGTACATCGTGCAACTCTTCAGAAACAATGGGTTTCTTTATAAACCCTAAAGCACCGAGTTTCTCAACCCGGCGCTGAGACTCTTCCTGTATGTCACCGGAAACAACAATAGTCAGGCAGTCTAACTGCTTTTCCTTAATGTTCTGTAATACCTCAAAACCATCCATAACCGGCATAGTTAAATCCAGAAACAGCAGCTCAACAAGACCTTGCTCTACAAGATCTAAAGCTTCTTGCCCGTTTTCAGCAAAGCGCACCTCAATGTCCCAACTCTTGGGTAAGGCATGCTCAATGCTTTTTCGAGCAACTTTTGAGTCATCACATATCAGAACTTTCATAGTCTAAACATGGCATAACAAAGCCTGTCCGTTAAGGTACTTTACAAAATATAGACGGTCATTCCGCCCAGTAACCAGAATACACTCACACCACAAAGGCCAGTCATAACCTTTTCACTTACCGAGGACGAACCGCCATGGTCATGGTGGTGGTGATGTTCGTGCTCTTTTTGTTTCTTACGCCAAAGAACAATCATGACCACGCTCAGTAGTAAGAAAATAAGGTTCAGAACAAAGCCATAATCAAGTTTGAAATGTTCCTGCTCGGCCGGTGACGACCATTGTGATGCGTCCGGCAGTAAATCAAAGGCGAACAGGCCATAGTGCATAACTAAGGATGCGGCCACCAGACAGGTGAAAAGCATTAAGGCAATATAAAGCGCCATTTTCCAGCCATAGTAGCGAGCATTAATTTTTAGCACCGGCAATACAATTAAGTCGGAGAAAATAAACGCCATAACACCGGCAAAGGCTACACCTTCGCCAAACAAGACGGCAGCCAAGGGAATGTTACCCATAGAGCCAATAAAGGTGAAAAATGCGGCTACCGGGCCCACTACCGCTTGTTGCAATAACGACCAGAAACCTGGCTCACCCTCAGTGCCCACACCAATAAACAGCCACTCAAAAAACGCGCTCGGCACAAAAGCGGAAATAACGCCGGCAACAGTAAAACCAATAAGCACGTCTTTCCAGACCATCTGCCATTCCATAACGTACTTTTGACCAACTTTTTTCCAGGTATCTGAGCTAAAGAGATCAGACAACGTGCTCTCATGTTGATGCTCGTCATCTTCGTCGTCTTCTTCTCGGGCGTTTTTGATGAGGTTTTTGGGGTTAGTTACCGTAATAAAAAGCCAGACGAATAAAATCAGCAGCAACCCGCCAACGTATTCACCAACCACAAACTGCCAACCGAGGAAAATAGAAATAACAAAACCCAGTTCAATGACCAGGTTGGTGGAAGCCAGCATAAAGGCCATTGAAGCACTAAAAGCCGCCCCTTTATTGAACAATGCCCGCGTAGTTGAAAGTGCAGCAAAACTGCAGGAACTGGAGATAAAGCCAAAAAAAGTGCCCAGCGACACGGATTTGAGATCATTGCCGCCCATTGCCTTGCGCATTCGCCGCTTAGTGATAAGCACTTGAATTAGGCTACTGATCAAATAACCTAATACAAACGCCCATAAAGCCATCCAGAAAAAGCCCAGGCTGGTGTACGCCGATTCGCCCCATAGTGATAAGAAATTCTCCATGATAGCTCCTTTTACTTGAAGCCCACCTTCATTTCCTGCTCATGTCCATGATGGGCATTTTCTGGTTACTATTTACAACCTACGTTATTCTCCGAAATTTGATCTCTACCTGAATGGACTTCTGTATCCGCTTTAAGTTCTAACATTGAGCATTCAGGTAAATAATTAAGTAGTCTAAAAAGACGACTAAAGTGCAGCAAAGCAAGTGAGAAGCGACAAAGTTAAGTTTCAGAAAAAACTTACAAAAAACGGCGGTTATTACGAGGTTAAGTAAAGCGATAAAGTTAACAAACAGATAGAAAAACCAAATGAAAAGGCTGTCACCATAGGACTCGAACCAGCTCTTAGTACCCTCTAGTGACTCCGTTTCACAACTTGAAGCCACTATGATTGGGCCCGCAAAATTATCTAGTAAAGGGCTCAGTACAGCCCCGAGAGTAACTTGGAAAAGCAGATTCAGCAGTATAAAACTTACTGATTCTCGGTAGTCTTTCATGAGGTTCACACAGTGTTACTAATTCCATCGAACCAAAGTAACAGGTATTTCACCACCGGTGTACTCGAACTCGACTTCAACAAGACCACCGCTATCGGCAATAGCTACCAAGGCATCGCAATCCGCGTTTTCAGCACAGAGGAACTCATATTGATAAAAGCTATAAACTCCCTCTTCTTTATCAGTAAAAGGGTTTCCGCTAAGTTCTACTTCGCTGTAAACATAGCTGGTGCCAACGGAGTCGGACTGCGAGCTAATAACTTCGACCAGCTCAATTGATATTGAACTGCCATCGGCAACACCTTCAGTATCAACGTTTTTCTCAAGTACACGTAACTCATAAGAGGTTCCGAACTCATGTTCAAAGCCCTCAATACTAGTGGTGAAAATTTCTTGTCCACTTTGAGTAGTTCCATGTCCAGTTATTGGCGGGGTAAATTGAATACCTAAACCGTAATACACGGGTTCAGACGCCACTGTGACGGTATATTCAGTTCCCTCATCAGAATCATTTGAGCCGCCGCAACCAAACAAATATGCGGTCATAAATGTGAGTAACAAAGAACGTGACAGGGTTTTAGATTCCATTTATTCGTACTCCTGATTATAGATAAGGTAAATTGCAGAAAGATAATCGGTTTAAAAATAAGTTAAATAATTGTAACATTATTTATGTTTTTAATTAATCGTTTTAATCAGCGAAAGTCTTGTAGAAACAGGAAGTTGCATTTAGGGAATGATAATGAATTATAAATTTTGGGCGTTGTTCTTTTCGGTTCTACTTCTTGCTTCCTGTGGTTCGGGGGAGAGTTCTACACCACCTCCGCCATCAGACAAACAATCTGTTAACTTATCGTTCGACTTTTCGGAAAGTTCTCAGGAATTCGAGATTAGTGTTGCAGACTATGCTGTTGAGCATGAAAGAAATGATGAAATCGTTTCAACGCTGTCTCAACTTCCTGAACCCTATGAGTATCGTAAGGGGGTTGAGTTTAGCTGGTACAACTACTCAAGCGATATGAAAGGATATATAAAGAAAAACATTTCAGACTTAAAGCCCGATACGACGTATAACGTCGACTTTCAAGTGAATGTTTTAACCGTTGAATCAGAACAGTGCATTGGCGGAGGAGGCAGCCCCGGCTCTTCTGTTAATGTAAAAGCCTCCCTCTTGCCGCAGGAGCCTACCCGCTTTGTATCCTATGAAAGCGCTCCAGAGGGCATTTATAGAGTCGATATTGATGATGGGCAATCAGGAGGCGATGATGTCGCGTTGTTAGGACATATTGGCCTGCCAATATCTTGTGAAACTTCTAAAGAGTCGCCCGTGTGGGAGGTTAAACCTTTAGTTAACGATGAAAGCTTTGTAATGACCACGGGAGAGTCTGGAGAAGCCTGGGTATATGTCTCGATTGACTCCGGCTTTGAAGGTGAAACTACAGTGTATATAACTGATGCTGAAGTGAAAATTTTAGAGCAATAGAATATTGGAAAATAGTAACTAAGGAAGTAGAAACCAATGATTAGATTACTTTTAGTGATCACCTCAGCCATATTTATAGCTGCGTGTGATGGCTCAGACTCTGGTAAACCAGACCCAAAAATTAGTGAAGTAAAGGAAGAGCTCAAAATAGCAAAGCAGCTTTGGCAAGATAATGGACTTATTGACTATATGTTCAACTTCGATGAAGAAATTAATCGTGCTTGCCCATCCGATGGCCCCATAGCTGATGAAGTTCCTGCTCGAACGATTACAGTTGAAGACAATGAAGTCGTGTCGGTAACAAACGCCTCAACGGGCGATCCTATGGGCATCCCATCGAATGAATACTTTGGAACTATTGACGAGTTATTTAACTATCTGGAAGGAGAATTAGCTAAAGAGCCGCAAGTCATAGCCCAATCTTTTTCAGCTCAGAATGAACTTCCCAAGTTTGATGAATCTCTGGGTTACCCCCAACGATTTTACCTTGAGTTTAACGACAATAATGGGTGTCGCTCTACTGAAGTTATTATAAGCAGATTCAGGTGAAGCGGTAACGTAAGTGCCACGCCGAATCTACACAATAAGAGGGTCTGGTGGAGTAATAATGTTTCATAAGCGACTTCATGCAGGACACCATGTGTAGAGCGATTCGGTGTATTGCCCAGATTATGGGATTCCACAAACGTAGAAGACATATTTTTTGGCGTCTAAATTTGGCCCCATCCAATTAATCCCAAAAACTCATAAGCCAGAGAGTTACATTACTGTCAGAGATGTATTATCTCAAAATGAGCTCCCCTAATTGAAAACAGGTACTGCAGCTCAAAACGACCGTCTTCACAAAAAGGCGGGATTTTCCGGGCTCAATATGCAAAGAATGACACCTTATAAACCAGGGGATCATGGAAAGATTTGCCTGAAAACCTTATTGCCGGATATCACAAAAAACCTAGCGAAAAGACTTACTCAGGCGTTTACTCAAAAATGAGATGGGACTCTGAATCGCCACTAGTTCACTAGACACTCAGTAGCCGTTTTTTCAAAACGTTTTTCATACTCTACCGGCGATAACTGA
>NZ_JBNIEX010000014.1:0-32330 GCF_051842325.1 Idiomarina sp. ST10R2A5
TGGCTCCCCAGGTTGGATTCGAACCAACGACACATGGATTAACAGTCCACCGCTCTAACCAACTGAGCTACTGGGGAACAACATTCAACGGCTGCGAATATTAAAGCTCATACGCAGGGGTGTCAACTATTCTGCGAAGGTTTTTAAAGGAAAAGGGCTCGGTTGTCGAAAAAGTCAGCAAATTGATTTTTTTAGTCACATCAATGCAAAAAGATGAGCTAATCCTTATCGCTGACAATGTCAAGTAACTGTCAAGTTTACATCTATAACATAAGTATTAGCTTTTTCGAGGATCTGATTATCCACAGATATCTGAATGTCGCAGTAGATAAAGGCTACATGATCTTATCCACGGAATCTGTGGATAACCTTGTGTTTAACTCTGTGAAGTCGTAATAATGATGCGGCTTTGAGGGCGATTTCCGTAGTGGTTAAAAAGTAACGATAAAACAAAATATACAGAATAAACAACAGGTTAGTTTATTCTGGTGGATAAATCTTCAGGTTGGTGATCGATTCACCAGTCAATGCGTGAAGAATCAGCAACTTGTGTATTTCTTAGTGAATTTGACTAAAAAACGCGCCAAAAAATCTCATGTTAAATTGAATTATTAGGCTTGACATCGGTCACTTAGATCTGGATCCGATCACTAATGGCAGGAAGGAATTTTTAGTAACTTGTAATAAAAGTATCAAAGTGAAAAGAGTTGGTATTGATGGGATTTATGCTGTAACAAGCGTTCAATTAATAGGTTTTTGGCGCTCATTGCAAAAAATGGCGCCAAAACCTTCATTTTATAAACTTTCTGAGAAAATTTTGATACGTTTAACCGCTTCTTTCAAAACATCCATTCCGGTAGCGAAGGATAAACGGCAATAACCATCCGTGCCAAAAGCCGAGCCTGGCACAAGGGCTACGTTGGCTTCTGTCAGCAGTTTTTCGCACAGTTCAACGTCGCTGCTGACATTGGCTTTAGCCATTAGCTTATCGACCTGAGCAAAAGCGTAAAAAGTACCGTCGCCTGGTACGCAGTCAATGCCGTCAATGCTGTTTAGAGCATCAACCAAATAGTCGTGACGCTCTTTAAATGCAGTCACCATGGTTTTAATACAGCTTTGGTCGCCGTTTAATGCTGCCGCTGCCGCGTACTGGCTAATGCTGGCAGGGTTTGATGTACTTTGTGACTGCATTTTTTTCATAGCAGCAATAATTGGTTTAGGGCCTGCAGCATAACCGATGCGCCAGCCCGTCATAGCGTAAGCTTTGGAGACACCCGTTAGGATGACGGTGCGATCTTTAAGATCCGGAGCCACCATTGGAAAGTTAGCAAAGGGCGAGTCGCTCCAGAGAATATGCTCGTACATATCGTCGGTGGCGATAAGTACATTTGGATAATCACGCAGCACTTCCGCAAGGGCTTCAAGCTCGTTCGCGGTATAAGCTGTTCCGGCCGGGTTGGACGGACTATTGATGAACATTAAACGTGTTTTATCCGTTAGTGCGTTACGCAATTGTTCTGGTGTAATTTTAAAACGTTGGTCTATGCCGGCTTTAACAATAACTGGCGTAGCGCCAACCAACTTGGTCATGTCAGGATACGAAACCCAGTAAGGTGCGGGAATAACAACTTCATCTCCCGGATTTAACCAGGCACTGAGTAAATTGAAAATACTGTGTTTACCACCGGCTGACACAATAATTTCTGAACGTTGGTAGCTAAGGCTGTTGTCGCGTTTTAGCTTTTTAATAACAGCATCTTTTAGCTCATCGATACCATCAACAGCCGTATATTTGGTCTTACCGTCATGGATAGCCTGAATCGCAGCATCTTTAATAAAATCAGGTGTATCAAAATCTGGCTCGCCGACACCCAGACCAATAACATCTTTGCCTTGTTGACGTAATTCATTGGCTTTTTGAGTCACCGCCAGAGTCGGTGACGGCTGAATTGCATTGATACGATCAGAGAGTTGGTAATCCACGTTCAGATCCTGTTTTTCGCAAGGGTTGAAATGCCCATTACTATACGGATCAGAGTGGCTAAAGTCCATTCTCCGTAGCCACAAAGCGCAGTCTCATGTACACTATTCGGCTATCGAACTGAGGAGGGATTGAATGGCAGCTGCCGACGCATCAAGAAGTCTTATCAGCGCGCCGGTAGGACAAAAACTCTGGGAAATGACCTGGCCGGTTATTTTCGGTGTGGCTACCCTTATCAGTTTTAATGTTGTCGATACCTTCTTTATTAGTATGCTTGGAACTGACCCCTTAGCGGCTGTCAGTTTTACATTCCCTGTTACCTTTACTGTTGTCAGCCTCGCTATTGGTCTGGGTATTGGAACCTCTGCGGTTATTGCCCGAAAGTACGGTTCAGATAAACCCGACGAAGCTCATTTTGATGGTTTTTCGGCACTTTCCGTGTCGGCTCTATTAGTCGCGGCTTTGGCCGTAATCGGCTACTTGCTGATGGACCCAATTTTCAGTCTGCTTCAGGCTCAGGATAGGTTAATGCCACTTATCCGGGAGTACATGACGCTATGGTACTTTGGCTGTGTCATGCTGGTGACGCCTATGGTGGGTAATGCCGTATTGCGTGCATCGGGGGATACTCGTACTCCTTCGCTTATTATGGCTTCCGGTGGTTTAGCTAACGCTATTTTCGATCCTATTTTAATTTTTGGTTTGGGGCCTATTCCGGCTATGGGGATTCAGGGCGCGGCGCTGGCCAGTGTCATCTCCTGGTTCAGCGGCGTCTTTTTAGTTTTCTGGTTGCTGCGTCGGAATAAATTGGTGTCTTCAAAACCGCCGGGCGGCAGATTGTTTATTGACGCCTGGATAAAGTCCGCCAGAGGTATTTTAAAAATTGGTATGCCGGCAGCCAGCGCAAATATGCTGACGCCTTTAGCCATGTCAGTAATGACCGCTATTGTTGCTTCCTACGGTGCGCCTGCGGTGGCCGCTTTTGGTGTCGGTTCGCGGCTTGAATCGCTGGCCAGCGTTATTATTCTGGCGTTGTCTATGTCGTTGCCGCCTTTAATTAGCCAAAATTACGGTGCCGACCGCATAGACAGAGTAAAAGAAGCGTATCGAACCGCTCTAAAAGCGGTGTTGGCGATTCAGGCCGTGATTTATCTGCTTATGTTGGTTGGTGCGCATTGGATAGCGCAGATTTTTGCTGAAGAGCAAGCCGTTGCCGACATTGTAAAACTCTTTATTTATATTATGCCGTTGGGTTACGGATTGCAGGGCATTATTATACTGACAAACTCCAGCTTTAATGCTGTGCACCGGCCAATGAATGCCTTATGGCTGAGCATTATTCGTTTATTTGTGTTGTTCGTGCCACTTTCCTATTTGGGAAGTTTATTAGCCGATTTGACCGGTTTATTCATCGGTGGTGTCGTCGCTAATCTGTTTACCGCTATTATTGCGTATTGGTGGTTTTCACGAGAGTTGAGGAGAGAACGTGGCTAAGAAATTTGAACTGGTTTCTAAATACAAGCCGGCGGGTGACCAGCCCAAAGCCATCGAATCGCTGCTCGATAATCTGGATGCCGGTTTGGCGCACCAGGTGCTTCTGGGTGTCACTGGTTCAGGTAAGACCTTTACCATGGCGAATGTAATTGAGCGTTCGCAGCGACCTACGTTGATACTGGCGCACAATAAAACATTGGCGGCGCAGCTGTATGGTGAGATGAAAGAGTATTTTCCCAATAACGCGGTGGAATATTTTGTCTCTTACTATGACTATTATCAACCCGAAGCTTATGTTCCGACGACCGACACCTTCATTGAGAAAGACGCCTCAATTAACGACCATATAGAGCAAATGCGTTTGTCCGCTACCAAGGCGCTTATGGAGCGGCGCGACGTAGTTCTGGTTGCTTCGGTATCGGCCATTTACGGCTTGGGTGACCCCGAGTCTTACATGAAAATGATGCTGCACTTGCGTCGTGGCGACATTATTGATCAGCGAGACATTATTCGACGCCTTGCGCAACTTCAGTACAAACGCAACGATGCGGCTTTTGAGCGCGGCACTTACCGGGTTCGTGGCGATGTTATTGATATCTTCCCGGCAGAGTCGGAAGAGATGGCTGTGCGAGTCGAGTTGTTCGACAGCGAAGTTGACCGCATCAGCTTTTTTGAGCCGCTGACAGGTCAGGTAACAGAAAAAGACGTTGCGCGCGCTACTATTTACCCGAAAACCCATTATGTGACGCCGCGGGAAGTATTGGTTAAAGCCATTGAAAAGATAAAAGATGAACTGAAAGACCGGCGTGAAATTTTGCTTAAACAAAACAAGCTGATTGAAGAGCAACGGATTAGTCAGCGGACACAATTTGATATTGAAATGATGCTGGAGCTTGGTTATTGCTCAGGCATTGAAAACTATTCTCGCTATCTGTCCGGCCGTGCGCCCGGCGAGCCGCCACCAACCTTAATGGACTATTTACCCGATGACGCTCTGCTGATTATTGATGAGTCTCACGTTACCGTTTCTCAGGTTGGGGCTATGTACAAAGGTGACCGCTCACGTAAAGAAAACCTGGTTGAATATGGTTTTCGCTTGCCGTCGGCGCTGGATAACAGACCACTTAAGTTTGATGAGTTTGAAGCCATAGCGCCACAGACAATGTATGTGTCGGCAACGCCGGGTAAATACGAGCTGGAACGCAGTAGCAACGAAGTGGTAGAGCAGGTGGTCAGGCCGACAGGGCTTATTGACCCGCAGATAGAAGTGCGGCCGGTTGCAACACAGGTCGATGACTTAATGTCTGAAATTCGTTTGCGCACCGAGCAGGGCGAACGGGTACTGGCAACCACTTTAACCAAGAAAATGGCAGAAGACTTAGCGGACTATCTGGATGAACACGGAATAAAGGTACGCTATCTGCACTCAGACATTGATACTGTTGAGCGCATGGAAATTATTCGCGATTTACGTCTAGGCGAATTTGACGTGCTGGTAGGAATTAACCTATTACGAGAAGGCTTGGATATGCCCGAAGTGTCTTTGGTGGCAATTCTGGACGCTGATAAGGAAGGCTTCTTGCGTTCTGATCGTTCACTTATTCAGACCATTGGCCGTGCGGCGCGTAATGTTAATGGCCGGGCTATTTTATACGCTGACCGCATTACCGGCTCTATGCAGCGCGCCATGGAAGAAACTGAACGCCGCCGTAATAAACAAATAGCGCATAACAAAGAACACGGAATTACCCCTCAGGGGCTTAATAAAAGTATTACCGATGTGATGGACTTGGGGCAGGGCTCAGCCAAAGCTCGTAAGAGTAAAGCTGAAAAAGCTCTGGCTGAAGTGGCTTCTGGCTATGACGCCCGTACCGTTGTTGTTAAAGACGCAAAAGCTGTCATGAAAGAAATTGAAGCTAAGGAAAAAGAAATGTACAAAGCGGCGCAGAACCTTGAGTTTGAACTAGCCGGAAAGCTTAGGGACGAAGTGGCCGAACTGCGTGAACAATTAAAACGAGCGGTTTAACAGAATACTCTGAGACGAACAGGGTTATCGCTTTTTTCAATTGGTTTTAACAACCTTAATCGGCAATACTTTATACTAAGTCGAAGTGGGAGGTTGTTATGAAAGACGCAGCAAAAACAGTATCATTTGGTATCATGCATTTTACTATCGCCTTTGGCGTTGTCTGGCTGATGACAGGCGATATCGTGCTAGGTGGTGCAATCGCCTTGATTGAGCCTTTAGTGAACACAGTAGGTTACTATTTCCATGAAAAAATCTGGCAGCGCGGAGATAAGCGCCGGGCAGCGGTTGGTCGAGAAAGCGCGATACTTGGATAAAGAGGGCAGAGCGAGCTTCCCGCTCTCGCTCTTGCTGGTTCTGTTATTTGAAATGCGCGGTTATGTCGCCGCCATTATTTCTCTGACTTTCGCTGAAGATCGTACCCGACTGCTAAAACTCTTTTATACCAGTTCGGAGCAATTTGGACTGATGCTGCTGGTCGGATTACCGGCGTTAATTGTTCTGCTGGCAACGACTTTTGCTGGTGAAGATGAGCGCAACTGGGCCAATGTATTAATGCGTTTTGCCCAACCCTTGTTATTACTCTCGCTTATTGTTGATGCAACTCTAATCCTTTGGTTGTTTATTGAACAGCATGGTGCGTTTTCTTTCGGCCGGGCTGGCATTATATTTGGCTGGTTTATTTGTGGTTGGTACTTAATAAATTCCAGGCGTTGGCGGTTCTATCGTCGACATTTAGCTAGTCGTTATTAACACGGCCATTCAGGTAATACCATTTGCCATCTTCTTGCACGAAGTCAGACTGTTCTTCCATAAAAGCTACGTCATTGCCGTCTTTGTAAAAAGCCCGGAAATGAACTTGTCCTTTATTCTGGTCAACGCTGGATGAAATGACCTGCAGTTTAAGCCAATTTGGAGAGTCACTTAAGTCGAGCAACGGCGGGCGCGAGCTACTGTGCCAGGTGGCTTCTAAATAGCTGGCCAGGCGGCCGACAAAGGCACTGTAGCGCGAACGCATAAGTGCTTCCGGAGACGGGGCTGTTGCCTCTCCGCTATGGTAAGCGTAGCAACAATCCTGATAGGTTTTATCTAAGCCGCAAGGGCAGGGTTCTGTCATTTTCATAGCGCGAACTTTACCAGTACGCGCTATGATTTCAACTGCAATTTTAGTCGGTTTTACCCGAATGGTTCTTACCCAGTCCGCCACTGATGGTTAACTGTAAGGCATCAGCTGGTTTTATGGTCAGTGACTCAACGCAGTCACCCGGAACAATCACCATATAACCGCCTACGTTATAACTCATGGGTAAGAACACGGCGACCTGGTCTTCGTTCATGAGTTCGGACAGGCGATCGCCTTTAATGCCACTTTTTTTAGTAACAATGCCAATAAGTCGTAAGTTACTACCGGGCAGGGTAACCAGTACAACTGATTCTTCAGCAAAGTTCTTACCTGACATCATCTCGAACACATCATTAATTGTGCCGTATAAGCTGCGCAACAAAGGCAGTCTATTCATCAGTTTGCCGGGTAGTTGCCATAGTGAATCAATAAAATTCCAACGAGAGCTGAAACCAATAAGAAGTGCAATCGCTAAAAAGCTAATAAAAGCCAAACCAGGGAAGTAAGATGACTCACCGAGTAACGTTGTCCAAATTGGCTTCAGCCAGGTCTCTATTGTGACTAACAGCCATTGTAATAAGGCAAAAGTCACGACAATGGGCAGTAAAATAGCTAACCCTTTAAACAAATACTGTAAGGTTCTTTTCATTATTCAGGCCTTATGGCTTTATGTCAGTCACATTGTGAGAGCAATAGTTTAATCGGACAAGTAATATTCTATGGTGGATACCACCCGTATTTTCTTCAGGTGAGGGTTATGACGGTCGCGTGCACTGATACTAAACTGCCCCTGTCGAGCCTGCTTTATTTTGCCCAGTTCAGAGTTAGAGTCTAAGGCAAACTTTTCGGCTACCTCCCGCGCTTTTTTGGTCGCCTCTTCTATCATTTCGGGTTTCACTTCATTTAAGCGAGTAAATACATAGTCGGGTTGAGCCTGGTAGCTATCGGTAGTAAAGACAATACCTTCTTTGCCCAGTTCACCGAGAAGACTCATGATACCGCGAACTTGCTCAACATTTTCGGAGTATACAGTTATGGTTTTTGTGGCTGTATAGCGAAACTCTGCAGGCTGAGATGAACCATAGCTTTGGGCTGATTTATCGGTAATTGACGGCGCAGACGAAGAAATTTCATCCTGCTCTATGCCTTTATTTTGCAGAAACTCAATGACCTTTTGGTTGGATTTCTCAATGGTTTTATAAATGGCGGTTAAATCATTACTGGCGGTTGTAAATTGAATGGGCCAGATGACGGTGTCAGCAAGGTACTCACGCTCTGACAGCCCTTTTACAGTAACCGTGCGTTCCATCGACTTATGCTCAAGTACTGCATTTGAGCCAATCACAGCAACAATGGCGAAGCTGATGATCAGTGAAATACCGAGTATCAGAGTATTTTTAGTTGAGCTCATTTTAACTCCCATTGTGGTTTACTTACCTACACTATAGGACAAAATTCGTGACAAATGGCTATAGGGCAGCTGGGTTTGTTCGTGCCAGTGGTTAAAGGCATTTTGTGCCTGCTTCAGGCCTTTTTGACTGGTGGGGGAGGCATCTATCAGCTTGTAATTGGTCAGCGCGGTGACAACGTCATTAGACATAATAAAACCGTCCCAGCCAAGTTCGCGCAGAACGTATTGCGGAGTAACGCCGCCCAGCCGAGATCCGTTCTTTTTAAGGTAGTGCAGCAATTCTGCTTGCCGGCTTGATGGCCACTGCGCTAAGAACTTACCAAAGCTGCCGTACTCTTCGGATACTTCCACAATCATACGGGCGTTAGCTGGAACGGTATTTATTTTCTGCTGATTACGAACAATGCGTTCATCTTTTGACAGTTCTTCTAATATCTCTGGTGGTACTTGTTGCCAGTAAAGCGGAACAAAACCTTTAAAAGCTTCCTCAAAACCCGGCCATTTCGCCTCAATAATTCGCCAGACAAAGCCCGCCCGAAAAATACAGCGAGTAATAGTAGCAAGTACCTCCCGGTCTTCGAGTTGCTCTAATTGGTTTACGGACGATACTTTGGGCAGTCGTGCAAGCATCTCACTTTCGCCACCTTTACGCTTGCAGGCTCTGTCATAGAAACGAGAAAAGTCGGTTGTTATATCGGTCATGGTTTTCCTGCTTTTTAATCTAGCATCCAGTCTGCAATGGCGCGGCAATGAAGTTCGGTGGTATCGAACAATGGCAGGGCAGAATGTTCTTGTTGAACCAGCAGACCAATTTCAGTGCAGCCTAAAATAACGCCTTGTGCGCCTTGCGCTGCCAGATCTTCAATAATTCTTAGGTACTGTTTGCGCGCGCTATCAGTAAATTGGCCATGGCACAGTTCTTTAAAAATAATGTTGTCGACTGTATTGCCGTCACTTTCACCGGGTATCAGTACCTTAATGTTTTGTTGTTCAAGGCGCTCTCTATAAAAAGGTTGCTGCATGGTGAAGCGTGTACCCAGCAACCCAACCTGGTTAACGTTGTTTTGTTTCAGGTGCTCCGCCACGGCGTCGACAATGTGCAATAAAGGCAGTTTAACGGCATTTTCAACCTGTGGAGCCACTTTGTGCATCGTATTTGTTGCTATAACAATACTTTCAGCACCCGCTTTTTCCAACTGCCGGGCTTTAGCAATAAGAGCTTGTGTAGCTGCATCCCAGTCGCCCTTACTTTGCATCCCTTCAATAGGCGCAAAGTCGAGACTGGCCAGAAGAATCTCGGCACTGTGCAAGCCTCCCAGGCGTTTATTTATTAGCTGGTTCAAACGCTTATAATAAGTACTGGTTGACTCCCAGCTCATGCCACCAATAATGCCGACTGTTTTCATTAAAACCTCCGCAACCGTCTTTTAAACACAGCCTACCTTAGTTTCTTAAGCAAGTTAACGCAGAGTTTAGATGAAAAATATCTAATTTAGATTGCGTTTATTTTAATTGAACGGTCAATTAACTAAGTTTGATTTTAATTGAATGATCAATTAACCTTAACGCCGTTGTCACATTAGCCCCATACATTAAGGAACTTCACTACAACACAAGAAACAGGAACTTTTATGAAAACTTATGTGCCTATGAAGCAAAGCTTAATCGCACTATCTGTACTATCAGCATTATCTGCTACCTCCCTGCCAGCAATGGCGCAAGACACTCAAGATCAGCAAGCAGAAGAAGAAAAAGAACAAATGGAAGCCATTGTGGTTACTGGCCGCAGTGTTTCTTATGCGAATAACGCCTCTTCTGCAGAAATGAAAAAGCAACAAACGTCTATGACCAGCGCTTTGGCAATGGTTGATAACTTACCCGGCGTTTTGGTAAACGAAGGTGACCCGTTCGGCTCTGATGAATGGTCAACCAGCATCTCAATTCGCGGTTTCCAGTTAGATTTAGAATCTCAGCAAATTGGTATGACTGTAGATGGTATTTCTAACGGCAACTCAAACTACGGCGGTGGTACTAAAGCCAGCCGTTACATTGACACTGAAAACTTACGTGGCACGGAAGTTTCTCAGGGTACAGCCGACATTAGTTCTCGTTCAAACGAGGCTCTGGGCGGTACCTTGAACTTTACGACTATTCGTCCTGCGTACGAAGAACAGTTTACCGTTAGCACCACGATTGGCGAGCATAACGCACAAAAATTGTATGCACGTTACGATACTGGCGAAATCGCTAAAGACACTTACGCGTGGTTCTCCCTTTCGAGCCAACAAAACGACGACTACATGGATGGTTCGGTAACCAATACGCGTGACCATGCTGAAGGTAAAATTATCAGTCGTGTTGGTGACGTAGATTTAACGGGTTACGTGAGTTACGACGACGCTCAGGAATATACCTATCAACGAGTTTATGGTTTAGCACAGTATGAACAAAACTCTGAGTGGGACGGTCTGACTGAAGACTGGACAGGCATTCCTTATCAAGACCAGGCATGGCGTGAAGGTTGGGTAACTGAACGTGAAAACCTGTTTGGTTACCTAAAAGCCGACTTCATGTTGGGTGAAGTGGATATCAGCACTAACGTTTACTATCACGAAAACGAAGGTGCTGGTAAGTGGATTCCATATTACATTGCTGATGTTACCGACGACGGTGCAGGAAACCCTCACTCGGAACTGGACCCTTCAACCACAGCCTACGGCGGTTCTTCACAAGGTTTTATCTATTTTGTTAACCGCGACGGCCAGTCATTATCACCTGAAGCAGGCTGCGAGAGCTCAATTGGTTACCCTTATGGCGGTGGCGGAGCCGAAGTAGACCCGGGTTGCTATGAGCAAGGCGCTATGCCGGTCAGCTCGCATCGTCATACTCACTACGAAAAGCAACGCTACGGCGTCAATGGTGATTTTGTATGGGATACCACAATTGCTGGTATGGCAAACACCTTGCGTGGTGGTTTCTGGTACGAAGATTACCAGCGTGATGAGTACCGTGACTGGCATAAAACCATTGATGCAGCGGCTAGCCCGCGTCCGGAAAGCAACCCTTACTGGGTTCAGTACAGCCGTGAATTCCCGGTCGAAACTTTGATGTACTACATTGAGGACGAGATTGATGCCGGATTTGCGAAATTCCGTCTGGGTGCGAAAAAGTTTGATGTTGAAGTGTCAAAAGAAGACCAGTTTAACCCGGATAACAATCTGAGCGTATCTTCTGACTCTGATGCGTTGCTGTCAGCTGGTTTTGTGGCTCCTTTACCCGTTCGTGGACTTGAGGTTTTCGGTGGTTATGCAGAAAACTTTGCCGCAGTTAAAGATGCAGTATTAGAGCGTGATGACACCGATGTAAGTCAGGTTGAACCGGAAACAGCGGACAACATTGATTTAGGTTTGCGTTATTCAACGCCGGGCTTTAATGCAAGTTTGACTTACTATGATATTACCTTCGAAAACCGCATTACTTTTGTCAGTAACGAAGACGTTGACGGTATCGACTTCTTAGAAGCGGCAGCCGGTGGTTATGTTAACACGGGTGGTATTGAGTCTGACGGTATTGAAGCATCACTGGATTACAACCTGAGTGATAATCTTGGCGTTTATATGTCTTACACAAAAAATGACTCAACCTATACGGATGAAGCATTCCGCGGTAATACCGTACTGGGCAGTGCTCAGGACATGGCCGTTGTTAGTTTTGACTACACTAAAGGTGACTTCTATGCCGGCTTTAGTACTAAGTATGTGGGCGAACGCTACTTAGACCAGGCGAACACTCAGGAAAGCGATTCTTACGTTGTGAGTGACCTTTACATTGGTAAAACCGTTTATGACATTGGTGGTGCAATTGACAGCATGGAGCTGAGTTTCACTGTGAATAATGTCTTTGACGAAGATTACCTTGGTACTATCGCTCCGGGCGCCGGTTGGATTGGTGCGCCACGTACGGTTGCACTTAATGCTAAGTTTGTATTTTAAAACTACCCCGAACCACATGCGGTTAACGCCGCATGTGGTTGCTTTAGTAGCAAGCAACAACAAGGTAATCAATACACATGTATAAACTATTAGCACTATCCACATTACTACTTAGTGGCTCTGTTTTTGCTGATGCACCAGGCCGGATTTTATTTGGTTCATGTTCGCATCAGGACAAAGACATTCCCATTTTTAACAGCATTATTGATGACGACCCTGAAGTTTTTGTGTTTCTTGGGGACAATGTCTATGGCGACACCGAAGACATGTCAGTGTTGCAGAATAAATATGAAAAACTGGGCTCTAAGCCGGGTTTTAAAGAACTAAAAGAGCAAGCAGAGCTCATCGCTATTTGGGATGATCATGACTACGGTGCGAACGACGCCGGCAAGGATTACCCTAAAAAAGAAGCGTCAAGAGATATCATGCTCGACTTCTGGGGTGAGCCGGAGAACTCTCCGCGTCGCACTCGTGAAGATGGTATTTACACCTCTTACACCTACGGTGAAGGTGAAGAAAGCATTCACGTAATTTTACCCGATTTGCGTTGGAACCGGGATGATATTGTCCACGTGACGCGTGAAGAGTATGCAAACGAACGTAAACCGAAAAACATGGGGCCTTATAAAGTTCACAGCGACCCCAACGCCAGTATGATTGGCGAAAAACAATGGCAGTGGCTGGAAGAACAGTTACAAAAGCCGGCGCGTATTAAAGTCATTGGTTCCAGCTTACAGCTTTTAGCTGATTTTACTGGCTGGGAGTCTTGGGCTAATTTTCCCTCTGACCGCCAACGTTTGTTTAATCTTATTAAAAAACATAAGGTTAATGGTGTTATCTTGATAAGTGGCGACACCCACTGGGGGGAAATCAGTTACTACGACGAAGATTTAGACTACCCGCTATGGGAAGTTACGTCATCAGGACTGACTCAGGAATGGAAAGACGTTAGCCCCAATAAACACCGCATCGGTCAGTTTATTAATAAGGTAAATTATGGTGCGCTGGACGTTGACTGGGAAAAAGACGATCCGGTTGTGACTCTTGGACTTTACGATGAAGAAGGTGATGTAGTTAACGAACACCGCTTCAGGCTGTCAACGCTGGAACCTTACGAATAAAAAATTAAACCATGTGAGAAGGCTATGCCAAAAGTAGGAATGGAATCAATGCGGCGTCAGCAGTTAATCGACGCCACTATCGATGTGGTTGCTGACGTAGGCTTACGAGGAGCAACCATAAACTTGATTTCGCGCAGGGCGGGGATGTCGTCCGGTATTATCAGCCATTATTTTGGCGGTAAGCAGGCGCTAATTGAGGCCTCTGTACGGTATTTGCTTTCTCAGCTCAAAATGGAGCAGTCACCGGATAATCCGTATGACCGCTTGATGAAAATTGTTGATTTGAACTTTTCTGATGTGCAACAGGCAGATTCAAGCACAAAAACCTGGTTAAGCTTTTGGGGGCAGTCAATGCATGACGCCGACTTATATCGCTTACAGGAGCTGAATAAGCGCCGGCTTGTGAGTAATTTGCGTTACAGTTTCAAGCAACTATTGAATCCTGAAAGTGCGCGTGAGGCAGCGGAAGTGACGGCCGCGTTAATTGATGGTTTTTGGTTGCGCTGTGCATTAAGCCGGGCAAATGAAGAGAAGTTCAGTCAGGCAAAAAAATACTGCAAAAAATACATTAATGGTGTGCTGGAACAGCACGGTGTCAGCTAAACCATTGCCAAATTATAAGGGAGTTATCGTTGTCCTCTACATTACTTAAAAACTTTATTCATGGCCGTTACGTCGACGACAGTAACCATGAATACTTTGACGTGATCAACCCAGGTACAGGGAAAGTGATTTACACCGTAGAGTCGGCAGGAAAGTCGCTGTTGGAAGACGCGGTGGAAAGTGCTCAAAGAGGGTTTGAGGTTTGGTCACAAACCCCTGCAATTGAGCGAGCCCGAGTATTACAACGTGCAGCGGCGATTCTACGAGAGCGCAATGACGAGCTGGCAAAGCTTGAAGTGCTGGATACCGGTAAGCCCTGGCAGGAAGCTGTTGAAGTCGATGTTCAGACCGGATCGGATGCTATCGAGTATTTTGGCAACTTATGCCCGTCAATGATGGGCGAGCAACAAAGTGTCGGTAACGACTTCTTTTACACACGGCACGAGCCTTTGGGTGTCTGTTTTGGCATTGGCGCATGGAACTACCCGTTGCAAATTGCTTGCTGGAAAGCGGCTGCCGCCCTTGCTGCAGGTAATAGTATGATTTTCAAGCCATCCGAAGAGACACCTCGTGGCGCTGCGATGTTGGCAGAAATATTTATCGAAGCAGGCGTACCGGAAGGCGTATTTAACGTGGTGCATGGTGATGGTGTTGTCGGTAATTATCTGGTTCAGCATCCGTCGATTGCGAAAGTGTCGCTGACAGGTGAAGTAGGCACGGGCAAAAAGGTAATGGCCGCGGCGGCAGGTACCCTGAAGAATGTGACCATGGAACTGGGCGGTAAATCACCGCTTATTGTCTTTGACGATGCTGACATTGATGAAGCGGTAACCGGTGCCATGATGGGTAACTTTTACACCCAGGGCGAGGTCTGCACCAATGGCACTCGGGTCTTCGTGCACAAAGACTGCTACGACACTTTTATGGAGCGTTTATTAGAGCGCACCAAGAACAATATCGTAGTCGGCGATCCTATGGATCCTGAAACCAACCTGGGCGCGCTAATTTCTGAAAATCACCTGCATAAGGTCATGGCTTATATTGAGCTTGGCAAAGAGCAGGGCGCTACTCTGGTATTTGGTGGCGAAAGATTAACGCCTGCGGGCTGTGAGAATGGCTATTTTATTGGCCCCACTATTTTTACTGACTGTACGGACGACATGCGCATTACGCGCGAAGAGATTTTTGGTCCGGTGATGTCCGTTCTGACCTTTGAAACGGAAGAAGAGGTCATTCAACGAGCTAACAATACTGATTACGGACTGGCAGCTGGTATTTTCTGTCAGGACTTGCGCAGAGCTCATCGTGTCATCGCTCAGCTGGAAGCCGGTATTTGCTGGATTAATGCCTATGCTAATTCGCCGGTAGAGATGCCGGTAGGTGGTTACAAGCAATCGGGTGTTGGTCGTGAAAATGGTGTGGAAGCACTTAAGTCTTATACTCAGACAAAATCAATTTATGTCGGAATGGATAAGCTGGAAGGTCCATTCTAATGACAGTGAATGAGAAATTCGATTACATCATTGTGGGGGCGGGTTCGGCCGGCTGTGTGCTGGCCAATCGGTTAACAGAAGATCCGGATGTCTCGGTATTGTTATTAGAGACTGGCGGCTCAGACAAAAGCATTTTTATTCAGATGCCAACCGCGCTGTCGATTCCGATGAATACGAAAAAGTACGCCTGGCAGTTCCATTCGGAACCAGAACCTTACCTGAACAATCGCGAAATGCATTGCCCCCGGGGCAAGGTTCTTGGTGGCTCCTCGTCGATTAACGGCATGGTTTATGTTCGCGGTCATGCGCGGGACTTTGATGAGTGGCAAGAGCATGGT
This sequence comes from Idiomarina sp. ST10R2A5, assembly GCF_051842325.1. Taxonomy (NCBI): domain Bacteria; kingdom Pseudomonadati; phylum Pseudomonadota; class Gammaproteobacteria; order Alteromonadales; family Idiomarinaceae; genus Idiomarina; species Idiomarina sp. ST10R2A5. The sequence continues at coordinate 15,583 of NZ_JBNIEX010000014.1, forward strand.
GCTGACGGCTGGGACTACCAGAGCTGTCTGCCGTATTTTAAAAAGGCGGAAGACTGGGCTTTTGGTGCCGATGAATACCGTTCGAAAGATGGCCCTTTGGCGGTGAATAACGGTAACAATATGCAAAACCCGTTGTACAAAGCCTTTATTAAGGCCGGAGTTGACGCCGGTTATATGGAGACCCGTGACTATAACGGTTTTCAGCAAGAAGGTTTTGGTGCCATGCATATGACCGTGAAAAACGGTGTGCGCTGGTCCGCTGCTAATGCTTATTTAAGGCCAGCTATGAGCAGACCTAACCTGGCAATAAAAACCGGGGTTCAGGTCAGTAAAGTGCTGCTGGAAGATAAGCGGGCTATTGGTGTCGAGCTTTATGAGAAAAACAGCGTTGCTCGCTTTTTTGTGAATAAAGAAGTGCTTTTAAGTGCAGGTTCCATTGGCTCTCCGCATATTCTGCAGCTATCGGGTATTGGTAACAACGAGACCCTATCTGCAGCAGGCATTGAAACTCTGCATGAGCTGCCTGGTGTCGGGGAAAACTTGCAGGACCATTTGGAGTTTTATTTTCAGTATCAGTGCAAAAAGCCGCTGACGCTGAACAGTAAGCTAGGACCTCTGAGCAAGTTGGCTATTGGTGTACGCTGGATTTTATTCAAAACCGGCTTAGGCGCAACGAATCATTTTGAATCCTGCGGTTTTATTCGCTCGAAAGAAGGTGTTGAGTGGCCTGATCTGCAATACCATTTTTTGCCGGCAGCCATTCGCTACGATGGTAAATCTGCTTTTGAAGGGCATGGTTTTCAGCTACACATTGGGCACAATAAGCCTAAAAGCCGTGGTTGGGTTAAAGTGAAAAGCTCAGACCCTTTTACCTCGCCTCAGATTCAATTCAATTATTTGCAGCACCAGGACGACATTGAAGCATTCCGAGCCTGCGTACGATTATCCCGCGAGATTATTGCTCAGCCGGCAATGGATGAATACCGCGGCCAGGAAATACAGCCCGGAAAAGACATTGTGACCGATGAGCAGATAGATGCCTTCGTGCGTGAAGCCGTAGAAAGTGCTTATCACCCCTGCGGCAGTTGTCGTATGGGTGCCGAAGATGACGGTATGGCAGTGATTGACTCACAAATGCGTGTGCGGGGCTTACAAGGACTTAGAGTTATTGACTCGTCGGTTTTCCCAACGATTCCAAACGGCAACCTGAACGCGCCAACCATCATGGTCGCGGAGCGAGCGGCTGATATAATCAAGCATCAGAACCTGCCGAGAGCTGAAGTTGATGTTTATAGAGACCCGCAATGGCAACAGCGCCAGCGTAGTGGTGAGGCCAAGCGGAGCGCGTCATGTTAACTCTTGTCAGTATTGGCATGCTTTTTTTCATGGCCATGGTGGTCTTTATAGTTATGCGCTGGGGTCGGCTGAAACTTAACGGTCGCTACCCGGTGTCTACTATGACATTCATTGCTATTCTGTTTACCTCGGGTCTGGATGTTGGACTCATTATGTTCCCGCTGACAGAGTTCCCGGTTTATGCCGATATAAAAGAAAACAGCGAGTACGCTTTTGCCAACCCTTTGGCTATTGAGTTTGGCTTCTGGGGCTTTCTGGTCTGGGCCATTTACTTTGTCACTTGTTTTTATTTCTGCGCAATTGAACCCAAGGTTAAATTCTTTGAGATTACCTGGGTTAAGTGGATTAATAACATCGTGATAATTGGCACCTGTGCTTTTACCGCGCATTTGTTATTTGCGAACTTGAGCTGGTATTTACCCAGTATTGCGGTTAGCGAAGGCTTCCCCTGGTACTACGCGCTGATTGTCGGCGGCACCATTTTATTTGCGGTGTACTCAAGTACCGAGCTTAAGTTTGTTAAGATTCTTAGCTTGTCATCTGGTGGGTTGTTCTTTGCGTTAATTCTTGGGCTAGGCAGTATCGCTTTACTGTCTGACAATGTTTCTGCGCCTGACTATTTTAGTACTTTACCCTTATTGACCGACTACTTTGAACATCTGCACCGGTTTGTTCTGCCGATTAATGATTACCATGCGTTTTACCTGTTCTGGTGGTTTGCCTGGAGCATTATGATTGGTCAGTTCACTGCGCGCTTTGTTGGTAACATGCGCACCATCTGGCTGTTCTTAGCCATGCTGATATGGCCGTCATTGTCCATTGGTCTCTGGTTTAGTGTTTTATACTTATTCCACTTAAAAGGACTGGATACTTCCGGATTCATTAATCTGGCGATGGTGTTTGTTGGAATTGTTTTCGTGATCAACTCGCTGGACTCTTTAATCCGGCTTTATTCCGACAACCTGAACTTGACAGTAGCGCGTTTTGGCAAACAAAAATATATGGCCTTACATGCCTTTTTGATGATGTCATTAACTGTACTATTTAGCGTTCAGTTTATAAAAATTCAGTGGGTTGGTGCGTTGGTTATTGGTATTGGTTTGTGTTGCTTTGTTTACATAGCGCTTGGTAAGCAACAGCAGCCGCTGCCTAAAACTGAGGCATTGGTACCAATGCCCAAGAAGAAGTAACCTGATGCCATTGCATCAGGTTATGTTCAGTCCCCAGTCGTTATAGGCTGCTTGCGCGAGTTCATCCCGGAATTTAGGGTCGGCAATATGAATCAGCTCGCGCGCTCGTTCGCTCATGCTCTTGGCGCGTAAGTTAGCGACACCATGTTCAGTGACAATGTAATGCACATGGGCGCGAGTGGTGACCACGCCGGCGCCAGGAGCAAGCAGTGAGCTAATGCGTGAGACAGTGCCGCCGCAGGCTGTTGAAGGCAGAGCAATAACCGAACGACCGCCTTCCGACAAGCTGGCACCGCGCACAAAGTCCATTTGGCCGCCGACGCCCGAGTATATTTTCGTACCAATAGAGTCCGCACAGACTTGCCCACTCAGGTCGACCTGCAAGGCGCTATTTATAGACATAACCTGCTTGTTTTGGCGAATAACCGAGGTGTCATTGGTGTACTCAACATCAAGGAAGAAAACTTCCTGGTTATCATCAACAAAGTCATAAAGTGCCTGAGAACCCATCGCAAAAGTGGTGACAATGCGGCCACGGTGCTTACGCTTGCGGCTGTTGTTTATGACGCCACGCTCAACCAGCGGTAATACGCCGTCAGAGAACATTTCGGTGTGAATGCCTAAGTCTTTATGATGATGAAGACAAGCTAAAGTCGCGTCTGGTATTGCGCCAATACCCATTTGCAAACAATCCCCATCATTAATAAGGTCGGCAACGCGTTCGCCAATTTTTTGTGTCACAGGGTTTTGTGGTGGTTGGTTGTGCAGTGGGATAGGAGCCGCTTCCTCGTAATAACGGTCAAACCGCTTTAACGAGACTAACGCATCGCCGTGCGTCCGTGGCATGTTGGGGTTTATCCAGGCAACCACTTTTTTCGCAACTTGCAGTGCGGCCCGGGTTGCTTCAACCGAGATACCTAAACTGCAATTACCGTGTTTATCCGGTGGTGACACCTGAATGATTGCGGCATCCAATGGCTGTTCGCCAGAGCGAAACAGCTTGGGAATTTCAGAGAGAAAAATAGGGACATAGTCGGCTAGACCTTGATTCACCGCCTGCCGAGTTGAGGCCCCAACAAAGAAAGCACGTTGGCGAAGATGTCCTTTAAGCTCAGGGTCACAGAGTATCTCGCTGTACTCTGTATGCAACTGTAACAACGTCAGGTCTTTACGTTGTGCAGCGATTTTTTTCAGACCTTCCAGAAGTTTATAAGGGGTGGCAGCCATCGACTGGCACCAGATGACATCGCCATCGTTGAGAATTGACAGGGCTTCTACCGCTGAGTTTACCTTCATTACTGCTTCCTTTTTAAGCGAGAAGTATTGAGCGAGATCAGAAGTATAACCGCTTTGGCTGTGAGGGTATTTACCCAGTAAGTAATACTTCTTTCGTTTGTCATACTACTGTCATAAAAAATTCATACCCTTAACAAAATAGATCATTGCGGAATGTGAAGGTGCTGTCTATTATTCCGCCACTTTTATTGTTGGGTGTTTGCTATGTCAATTCGTAATAAGCTTCTTTCTGTTGGTTTGATCGCCACAGCGGCCTTTATTTTGTTGCTTGCCTTAATGATGCTTTTCCAGTCACAAGTGAGTGAATTACATCGTGCGAGTGAACTTCGAGAGTCCGTACACAATAGCTTGCTGCAATTGCGCCGTGCGGAAAAAGACTTTCTGTTACGAATGGATAAGAGCTACTCAGAGAAGTTAGCTCAACAAGCTGCCATAACTGACAATCGGCTTGAGCAGCTTAATGCTCTGGTTGATGATAAAGCTTCCTCTCAACTGATTGAACAGTTAGAAAGCCAGGTAGAACGTTATAGCGAAAACTTTGAGCACTTGGTCAACGCATTTCAGCAGCGTGGGTTAGATGAAAATAGCGGTGCTTATGGCGCGCTGCGTTCAGCAACTCATGAGTTAGAAAAAGCGATTGATACTGCCGGACGTACTGAGCTTTTGGTTACTTTGCTGCAGGTTCGTCGCAGCGAAAAGGACTTTATGTTGCGCTTTGACGATAAGTATCTCGGCCGGGTAGAGGGCTTGCTGGACGAATTAAAAAGAGAGTTATCTGCAACGCCTGAACTTGCGGAAAAAGTCGATGCGTACCGCCGTGATTTTGGTCGCTATGCTGCACTTTCTAAGGAAATAGGGCTTGATGAAGAGTCTGGAATAAAAGGCGAGGTCAGAACTATTGCCAGCAATATGGAAGCGTCGCTTGATCAGTTAGATAAAGAGCTGAGCGAATTGCTCGCCTCTCGTCAGGCAACCATGAAGTGGGTACCTGTCGTTGTATTTGCTGTTATCGCACTCATTGTTATTGCAATGCTGGTCTGGGTGATACGTTCCATTAATCAGCCGCTGACCCAATTGCGTGAAGATATGCAAAGGGTCCAGACGAGTAATGACCTGACGTTGTCCTCGGAGAAGTTCCGTGATGACGAGCTTGGTGATTTGGTTGATAGCTTTAATGAACTGCTAAGTTATTTCCGCAGTGTTATTCAGCAAATAAACCAGTCTGTCGAAACAGTGAATAGCCTTACACAGCAAGTGTCTGATACGGTGACCCATACTTCACAAAACTTGGATATGCAGTCGCATGAAGTGGATCAGGTCGCTGCTGCTATTAATGAAATGGGTAGCACGGCACACACTATTGCCAATGATGCGGAAGATACTGCTGAGCAAGTGAACAGTCTGTCTGAACAAGCGAAACATGGTAGTACCTCGGTACAGGCTGGTGTTGAGAAAGTGCGTTATTTAGCAGAACGGTTGAACAGTAGCGTAACCGAGGCGAACACTCTGGCAGAACGTAGTGCGTCTATTACACAAATTGTGACGGTCATTAATGGTATTGCTGAACAAACCAATTTATTGGCGCTGAATGCGGCTATTGAAGCTGCCCGCGCAGGTGAGCAGGGGCGAGGGTTTGCTGTGGTGGCGGATGAAGTCCGTACGCTGGCTTCCCGTACTCAGAAGTCTATTGGTGAGATAGAGTCAATTACTAGTCAACTGAACCAGCAAACTCAGATTATTGTGAATACCCTGCAGGAGTGTAATGAGCTGGGTGAAGAGAGTGCGCAGCACTCTACTGAATCCGATGAGCTATTCAACCGCATTCATACTGAGCTGGTTAAAATTAACGACCGTTCGGCCTCTATTGCTACTGCGGTTGAGGAGCAGTCTGCAGTTGTCGACGAAACCGCAAGAAACATTACCCGGGTGCGGGACGCAGGCGTGGAAGCGGCAAATGATGCACAGTCAAACGCTGACGCAGTCACTCAGGTTCGTCAACAAGCTGAGCAGCTGCGTCAGGCGGTTATAAAATTTACCGTATGATATGACGTATCACACGGTCAGGTACTTCGCATGGAAGCGAAGCTGAGCTTCGATAAATGACGAGATGAAGTAATAGCTGTGGTCGTAACCGTCGTGTAAATGAACCGTACCGCCGCCGTTAACTTCGTTAATGGCGTCTTTTAAGTTCTCCGGTTTTAACTGTTCTTCTAAAAATCCGTCAGCTAAGCCCTGATCAACTCGAACTGGGAGTGTCTGACCTTTAGATTTGATGATCTCAACAGCGTCGTATTGCTTCCATTGTTCGCGATCATCGCCTAAATACGCGCTAAAGGCTTTTTCACCCCAGGGGCATTGTGTTGGGTTGGTAATCGGTGAGAATGCAGAAATGCTGGTGTAGCGGTCACTGTTACGTAAGCCAATAACTAAAGCCCCGTGTCCGCCCATGGAATGACCTGCAATAGCGCGCTTGTCATTAACTGGCAGCTCCGTTTCGACCAACTCCGGCAGCTCTTTCACAATGTAGTCGTACATTTGATAATTCGACTTCCACGGCTCTTCAGTCGCGTTGACGTAAAAGCCTGCACCTAAACCTAAGTCGTAAGCGCCGTCTGCATCGTCGGCTACATCGTCTCCACGCGGGCTGGTATCGGGAATAATTAAGGCAATACCCAGCTCTGTGGCTACTCGCTGTGCGCCGGCTTTGGTGGAAAAGTTTTCGTCGGTGCAGGTTAAGCCCGATAAAAAGTAGACCGCCGGAACCTCCGTTTTCTCTGCGCGTAATGGCAAAAAAACACTGAACTGCATAGTGCAGTTCAGTACTTCAGAGTCATGTTCAAAGCGCAGCTGACGACCGCCAAAACAGCGGGTTTCGCTAACTTGTTTCATTACTGACTCCATTAATAATGAATGACTGAGCGAATCGACTTACCTTCGTGCATTAAGTCGAACGCTTTATTAATGTCTTCTAATGGCATGGTATGGGTAATAAAGGTATCTAAATCAAACTTACCGTCCATGTATTGTTTAACATAGTCAGGCAGTTCGGTACGGCCTTTAACGCCGCCAAAGGCGCTGCCACGCCATACGCGACCAGTAACCAGTTGGAACGGACGGGTAGAAATTTCTTCACCGGCTCCGGCAACACCAATAATGACAGATTCACCCCAGCCTTTGTGGCAGCACTCAAGTGCAGCGCGCATAACGTCCACGTTACCAATGCATTCAAATGAGAAGTCGACGCCACCATCGGTCATATCAACAATGACTTCCTGAATGGGTTTGTCGTGTTTACTTGGGTTCACAAAGTCGGTCGCGCCAAGCTCCTTGGCAATTTTTTGTTTGTCGTCGTTCACATCAATGGCAATAATGCGGGAAGCTTTAGCTTGCACGGCACCGATAATAACGGCCAGACCAATACCACCAAGGCCAAATACCGCAACCGTGTCGCCTTCCTGCACTTTGGCGGTGTTTTTAACCGCGCCCATGCCGGTGGTGACACCACAGCCAAGCAGACACACTTTTTCAAGCGGTGCTTCTTTTGGAATTTTCGCCAGTGAAATTTCTGGTAGAACGGTGTATTCAGAGAAGGTCGAGGTTCCCATGTAGTGATAAATGGTCTCGCCGTCTTTTGAAAAGCGGCTGCTACCGTCCGGCATTAAACCTTTACCCTGAGTGGCACGAACCGCCTGACACAGGTTGGTTTTACCAGAGGTGCAGAACTTACATTCACCACATTCTGCGGTGTATAAAGGAATGACATGGTCACCGACTTCAACCGAAGTGACGCCTTCGCCGACAGATTCAACAATACCGCCACCTTCGTGACCTAATACGGAAGGAAAAATGCCTTCAGGATCTTTACCTGACAAGGTGTAAGCGTCAGTGTGGCAGACACCGGTTGCAATAATGCGAACGCGGACTTCGCCTTTTTTCGGTGGTGCAACATCAATGGTTTCTTCTTTCAGCGGTTCGCCCGGACCCCAGGCAACCATAGCGCGTGACTTAATCGTTTCCATATTGATTCCTTATACTGTTTGATTCATCGTCTCATTACGTAAAAGCGTAGCCTAAGTTTAACTTTTTCTCATAAGCAGGTAATCTACTGTTTTTACAAATTACTTTTTCATTAATGAAATAATGGGGCAGTATGAAGCCTTGGCAGGGAATTAGCGAATTTGCGGCAGTGGCTGAATTGCATAGCTTTACCGCAGCGGCTCACCAATTGGGGCTGTCGGTGGCACAGGTAAGCCGAAATATTGCAGCGCTGGAGCAAAGGCTGCAGATGCAACTGCTGTATCGCTCAACCCGGAGTGTCAGCTTAACAGAAGAGGGAAAGCTCTACTTACCCCATTGCCAGCACCTCGTTGCCAGTCTGAGAGATGCCGATCAGGCCATTCAGCAGCGCACACAACAGCCACAGGGTTTAATTCGTATTACCGCACCGGTCTACTATGGCGAGCGGTTTATTGCACCTCTGTTGAATGATTTTTTGCAGATTTATGGGGATTGCCGTCTGGATTTACAGCTGACAAACGAGCAGGTCGACTTAATTGAAGGCAGTTATGATGTGGCTATACGTTTAGGGCAACTTGGGAATCCGAGGTTACGCGCCCGGAAACTAGGGTCACGCCGGCATTTTGTCGTAGGCTCACCGGCTTATTTTAGTCAATTTGGATGCCCGCAAAACATTGATGGCTTGGATGAGCATCACTGTTTTACCGGAACGGTTAAGCAATGGCGTTTTCAGGTTGATGGCAAGCTGGAAACTGTTCGACCGGAGTCGTACCTGCATTGCAACAATGGTCTGGCACTTCGTGATGCCGCAATAAAAGGCTTGGGGTTGGCAATGCTGCCGGATTATTACGTGACTGAGTCGTTGGAAAATGGACAGTTAGAGGAAGTGTTAGCGGATTTTCGACAACCGGATGATGGTATATGGGCGTTGTATCCGGAAAATCGTCAGGTGATTCCTAAAGTACGGGTGCTACTGGATTATTTATCTGAAAAATTAATACTGGAAAGATAGAGAGCTGAGGGATAAAAAAATGGTGGTTGCTACTGGGCTCGAACCAGTGACCCTCGCCTTGTAAGGGCGATGCTCTCCCAACTGAGCTAAGCAACCATCCTGAAGGTCTGCAACTAAGGGGAAGAAGAGAAGTGGTGGTTGCTACTGGGCTTGAACCAGTGACCCTCGCCTTGTAAGGGCGATGCTCTCCCAACTGAGCTAAGCAACCATTCTCACTGTGACACTTCTGCGTCGTTGCGAGGTGGCATTATAGGGCGCAGATATAAACTGTCAAATAAAAATTGCTAACTTTGGTTCGTTTGCTGACATTTTAATCACTTCGAATAGCAGATGCGTCAAGCGCTCAGTCTTGATAAACTTACGCTCATTAAATTGACCGGTTTCAAAGAAAGGAATAAACATGAGTGTGGTAACGCGTTTTGCCCCCAGCCCGACTGGGTATTTGCACGTTGGTGGTGCCCGTACGGCATTGTATTCATGGCTAGTTGCAAAGGCACAGGGCGGCGAGTTCGTGCTGCGTATCGAAGATACCGACCGTGAACGTTCAACGCAACCTGCTATCGATGCCATTTTAGAAGGTATGGAATGGCTGGGCTTAAGCTGGGATCGCGGACCTTATTACCAGACTCAACGTTTTGAGCGCTATAAAGAGTTAATCGACAAGTTACTGGAAGAAGACAAAGCCTATAAATGCTATTGCTCAACGGAGCGCTTAGAGAAAATGCGTGAAGAGCAAATGGCGGCTGGTGAAAAGCCTCGTTACGACGGTCATTGCCGTGACAATCCTGACGTCGGCGGTGATAAGTACGTGATCCGCTTCCGTAACCCGCAAGACGGCAGTGTGGTTTTTGATGATCACATTCGTGGGCGCATTGAATTCGCTAATACCGAACTGGATGATTTGATCATTGCCCGTACTGACGGTACGCCGACTTATAACTTCTGTGTGGTGGTTGACGACTGGGACATGGATATTACGCACGTGGTACGTGGTGAAGACCATATTAATAACACCCCGCGTCAGATTAATATTCTGAAAGCTCTGGGCGCGCCGGTACCTCAGTACGCTCACGTGTCGATGATTTTAGGTGACGATGGTAAGAAACTGTCGAAACGTCATGGTGCAGTCAGCGTTATGCAATACCGCGACGACGGCTACGTACCGGAAGCGGTCGTGAACTACTTAGCACGCCTGGGTTGGTCTCATGGTGACCAGGAAATATTCAGCCGTGAAGAGCTGGTTGAGTACTTTAAGCTGGATGACGTTAACAAAGCAGCGTCAGCGTTTAATACCGAAAAGCTTAATTGGTTAAATCAGCACTACATGAAAACTTTGCCTGCAGAGCAAGTTGCACCGCAATTGCAATGGCAGTTTGACCAAATAGGTGTGGACACAAGCAATGGTCCAGCGCTAGAGCAAGTTGTGTCGTTGCAGGCTGATCGGGTAAAAACCTTAAAAGAAATGGCTGCCATTAGCCGTTACTTCTTTGAGTCGGTCGATGAGTTTGACGAGAAAGCCGCGAAGAAGCACCTGCGGCCGGTAGCTAAGGAACCTCTGGTAAAAGCCAAAGAACTGTTTGGAACCGTTGCTGATTGGAATGCAGAGAATATTCAGGCGGCAATTAATCAGACCGCCGCTGACTTGGACGTGGGCATGGGCAAAGTAGGTATGCCGCTGCGTGTTGCAGCAACCGGTGGAGGCAACTCTCCTTCGTTAGATGTAACGCTGGAACTTATCCCCCAAAAGACGGTTCTGGCGCGTATTGACCTTGCGTTAGAGTTTATTGTAAACCGTGAAAATGCGTAAGTTGCCGCGCTGAACTGAGTGCGTAGCCTTTTGTCTTGCAAAGGGCTACGCAAAGCGCTTGAGAAGCCGAGCCACCATTGGATGCTCGAAAGGGCGCTTTAGAGTAATCGCATAAAAGTGTTCGAACACGTTGGGCAGAGTCAGGTAGCGTTTTAACTGCCCGTTGTTCAATTCATCCCTCACAACAACATCCGGAATAACCGCCAGGGCTCCGGTATCACGCGCCAGTAGTCGCAACATTGCCATATCGTCTGCCTCGGCAAGTACCCGTGGTTGCCATTTGTATTCGGCGCTTAACATATCGAATGCCGCTCGTTGGGGCATGTTTTCCGGTGGTAGAACCCAGTTTTTGTTCCGTAAAGAGGCATCTGTCAGACGTTCTATATCGCGTCCCGGCGGCCCTATAACGGATACTGGCTGACGCGCTAACAGGCGGCTTTGCCATAATTGCTTGTCACTGCCCCGTACGTTGGTATTCGCCAACGCCAGGTCAATTTGATGGTTAGCCAACTCATTAAACAACTGGTCGGGGGTCATTGAGTGCAGACGGTATTGCACTTCCTGCTGGTGGACTAAGTCGCTGATAAATGCTTCGACAAAGTTACGTGACATGGTCGAGGCATGACCAATACGAATCACTAAATCAGCACCGTCCATTCCTTGTTTCAGCTGTTTGACCAGGTTCTCACCTTCGTGAAAGATCCGATTGGCGTACTGACGAGCAATGTACCCGGCTTGAGTCAGTACTAGCTGGCGGCCCTGACGTTCAAATAAAGGCGTGCCTAACCATTCTTCCAACTGTTTTATTTGCGCCGATAAAGCCGATTGCGACACATGAAGTTTTTGAGCGGTTTGGGTTAAATGGCCACTTTCCGCCACATGCCAGAAGTAAAAGAGATGTTTGTAATTCATAGTTGCTAATAACCGTTCTTTAAAATAGAACAATATTATATTTTATATCTATTTTACTTAACATTAAAGACGCCCCCATAATTGCCCCAAACAAAATACCCAGGATGCATCAATGACTGAATGGTTGACATTATCTGGCGTTCGCCCTGTGTTATTGGCTCTGGTGGCTTTATTAGCACTGGTAGTAACGCGCTACGCTGTCACAAACTTCCGGCTGGATCCGCGCCGTCGTTCTTTCGTTTCTAAATTGGTCGGCTGCTTAGTAGCGGTACTCGTACTTATCGTCAGTAACCATATTGTGGTTTTCTTTGTGGCCTGGATGAGCATCAGCCTGCAACTGCACAGGCTGCTCATGTTTTATCCTGAGCGTGACAGAGCGGTACTGGCGGCTCATAAAAAATTCATTCTGGCACGCTGCTCAGAAGCCTTTTTAGGCACGGCTTTTGTCCTTATGTACCTCAACACGGGCAGCTTTCAATTAGACACCATACTCAAGCAGTTTGCTACGGCACCTACCAGTATTACCCAGCACATTGCGGCAGTCTGTCTGGTTATGGCGGCATTGATAAAGTGCGCTCAGTTGCCCCTGCATGGCTGGCTCATTCAGGTCGTTGAAGCACCGACACCGGTTTCCGCATTATTACACGCAGGCATTATTAACCTTGGCGGCTTCTTGCTGCTGGTCACCGTACCTTTATGGAGCAATAGTGTTCTGGCCGTGTGGTTATTGTGTCTGGTCTCGGCTGCTTCGTGCTGTTTTGCTGCATTAATTATGGCAACACGTATCAGCATCAAGGTGCGTCTGGCATGGTCAACCTGTGCGCAAATGGGCCTGATGCTGCTGGAAATTGGTTTGGGATACTACGACTTAGCCTTGCTTCACCTGGTTGCACACTCGGTTTACAAAGCTCATGCCTTCTTATCGGTCAGCGAAGTTGCTGTCATTAAACAGCCTCAGGCGCGCTCAATATTACGGGTGAGCCTGGTCTTTCTGATTTTTCAGGCACTCATTGCTGCTACGTGCTGGTGGTTACTGGGTGATCCGAAGTGGTTACCGTCGGCTCTATTAGCCATGGCGTTAGCGACTATTTGGATGAATCTCCACCAATGGCTGTTGCGATTTGCTGTTTCAGTGCTGGCGATAGTTGCTTACCTGCTTCTTGGTGTGCTGGTACAACAAGTTGTGGAGCCACAACCGCCGTTTAACAGCTTGCTACTGGAGCCGGTTATTACCGTGCTGTTCAATATCTTCGCTTTTACATATTGGCTGGTGCATCACACGCCATCGCGTCGTCTGAGCCAACGCTGGTTTATCACTTTGAACGCCGGACTTTATTTGGACGAGTGGCTGACGCGACTGGTGTTGTGGTTGTGGCCCAGTCATCCCATTCGTTATTACCAACGGCGTAGCCGACAAGAGGGGCGCTTATGATCACCGTCAGTCGTTTTGTGTCTATTGCGGAACAAGTCAGTCAGTCCATTGCGCCGCAGTGGCCCTTGTCTCAATGGATAGCGGTTAACCCTTTCTGGCATTATCGCCAGCAACCGGTTAGCGGTGTCGCTGCGCATTGGCGTTACTGTGCGGGGAGTCGACTTCTAATGAGCCCTGACTTTTATTGGCAACAGTGGCAGCAAAATCAAATTGCCCCAGAATTAGTGACCGAAGACATGGTGCGGGAGCTGGAGCAACGAACTCAGTCCCGTGAGTTGCTGCCGCAATGGCGAAACCTAAGCCAGTGGGTGGATAAATATCAACAGCGTCGCCGAAAAATGCGCTGGAATGACGAAGTGGTGCTGCAAATTAGCCAGACTTGCGGCTTGTTTATGCAGTTTCCTACGCGCTTCCAGCAAGCGGGTAAGGACAGCTCGTTGTATCAACATTGGTTAACGATATCCCGTGCTGATCGCGGTATTGAAACTTTGATGGACGAGGCCGACTTAAACGATTTATTTGCGGAGCTCCCGGATGATCCGCATGAGCTTATTAGCGTCTGTCAGGCGAGTTTTTTAACCGATGCGTCGGACTATGCACTGCGCTGTTACTGCCAGGCTCTTATCAGTGACCTGTGGGGCTGGGCCGCAGCTATGGCTTATCAGGACGCCCGCCAGCAGAGTCAGTGGGTATTTGAGTTGTTATGCATTCGACTGGCCTGGGAGTACATTCTTTGGCAACTGGCTGAGCGGACCAACACGGCTGTTTATCAGCAGTTGCAGCAAGCGCTTGCGACGCAGATAGAAAACTGTGAAGGGCAAGTGTCTCATATTGAAGAATATAACGATGTTCTGTGGCAGTGGCAGGCGGCTTATGAACGCTCACAGTTGAAGACACTGAAATTCAGCCCGGAAAACTCAGATAAGGCCGCGAATGAAACCTCAGTGGTGCAGGCGGTGTTTTGTATCGATGTGCGCTCTGAGCGTTATCGTCGTGCGCTAGAACAAGCAGGGGAGCGCTTGGGGGTAAGTACACAAAGCAAAGGCTTTGCTGGCTTTTTTGGTGTGCCTTTGGCGGTTCAGATGAAGGAGCAGAACGTTCCCCATGCGCCAGGTCTGTTGCAACCGGCCTATTACGTTAAAGCACCGGAGCGTAAGCATTCGGTTATGTCATTACTCAGTAACCTGTTTAATACGCCAGTGTCGATGTTCAGCGGCGTTGAAGCGCTTGGATTGGGCAAGTTGAAAGAGTTGCTGACAGGAGCACCCGGAAAGCTGGCAACTGCCGACGACACTGCCGTTTCCGGCAGCGTTATTTTTCAGGCTGATGGTCAGGCGTCAGTAGAGTCTTTGGTGAGCTTATGCGAGCAGGCATTGGCGGGTATGCAGTTCGACTCGTTCGGGAAGCACGTAATTCTGGTAGGGCACGGTTCACATCACAGCAATAATGCTCAGCGTGCAGGGCTCAACTGTGGGGCCTGTGGCGGTCAGTCCGGAGCCTTAAGTGCCCGGGTACTAAGCCGTTTATTAAACGATGATGAAATCCGAAAGCATCTCGTTGACCGGGGCGTTCAGATCCCCGCGGACACTCGGTTCTACTCAGCGCTGCATGAAACAGTAACCGACAAGGTGGTGTGGCTATCCGATTCCGTACCGGATCAGGTTAAGTGTTTATTCAGCAATGCCACAGAGGCATTAACCACGTCGACCAATGGGTCAGCTAAACAGCTTAAAAAGCAGGCGAACCATTGGGCGGAACTGCGTCCGGAGTGGGGGTTAGCCGATAATAATGTGCTGTTTTTCGGACGAGCTAGCCGATTAACGTCGTCGGAAACGGTCGGCAGTAACTTTTTGCATGACTACTGCAGCGAGCGTGACCCTAAAGGGGCGTTGCTGACACAACTGTTGAGTGCCCCGGGACTGGTCGCCAACTGGATAAACTGGCAGTACTACTGCTCGGTGACTGATCCGAAACAGCTGGGTAGCGGCAATAAATTGCTGCACAACCGGGTCGCGAATGACATTGGTATTTTCGAGGGAAATGGTGGTGACTTACGTCAGGGACTGGCCTGGCAGTCGGTGCACGACGGTAGTGACTTTGTACACAGACCGGTACGGCTGCAGGTGATTATTGAAGCCGATGAAGCCACCATTCAGCGTGCGTTAGCTGGTGCTACCGCGTTTAACGAATTATTTCAGCAGCAGTGGATCAATCTGTATCGGCTGAATGCAGGAGGTGAGTTATGCCAAGTAACAGCAGAATAACGCCTGCTAACGGGGTAACCTGTTATACATTTAAAGAACTTTACGAGCATGTTCGCTCACGGCCTTTTAATCAGCCATTTGCTCTGCGTTATGGCGATGGCAGTGTTGATCACGGTCTGAACTCGGAAGAGGCCATGAAAGAGAGTTTACGGGCTCACGACAATCCCTATTTAAAGCAGCCCGTGGTTATCGAGTGGTAATTCTCTTTTTTTGTCATTTTTATAACGGCAGTCAGTGGGAGTGCTCAGGAATTCAATAAAACCTGAGTGACTGACTGCCCACTTTTCTCCGCTGGTTTTATCTAGCGCAAAAATCTGAATAAAATCCTTTGCCAAATTCAGTGCAATTCTGGTTACAATAGCCTTTAGTTCTCTCCACTTTGTTTATATAGAAGCTTTGACCTCTATATAGGATTAACGATGCCTAAAATTTGGTGGAAGCGTCTTATCAGGCTACCGGGACCATGGGATAAATAATGCCAGATATAAAACACTTGATTGAAAATAACAAAGCGTGGGCAGAAGAGCAGGTAAAAAAAGATCCTGATTTTTTCAAACGTTTAGTGGGTCAGCAGTCTCCCGAGTACTTGTGGATAGGTTGTTCTGACAGCCGGGTTCCGGCAAATGAAATTGTCGGCATGGCGCCGGGTGAACTCTTTGTTCATAGAAATGTGGCAAACCAGGTCATTCAGACAGACTTTAACTGCTTATCAGTTATTCAATTCGCTATTGAAGCACTTAAAGTAAGGCATATTCTTGTTGTTGGTCATTACGGTTGTGGTGGTGTGAAGGCGGCAATTGAGAGTAAACCCCATGGTTTGGTTGACCATTGGCTGTATCCTATTCGCGACGTTTACCGTGAGCATGCAGAAGAGTTAGAGCGGTTGAATGAAAATGACCAGCTTGATCGTTTGTGCGAGTTAAACGTGGTGGAGCAGGTTAAAAACCTGGCAAAGACCAACGTTGTTCAGGAAACCTGGGATAAAGATCAGCCATTGACGATACACGGTTGGGTTTATCGGTTGGATAACGGCTTAGTCAATGATATGAATGTATCGGTTTCGAGCCGGGAAGGATTGGAGCAGGTTTACCACGTTTACCATCAAAAACTGCCAAAAGCGGTTCGTGGTTAAGATTTGATGAATTACTGAGCAAACTGCAATAAAAATGCTCAAACAACAGTATTTTTAGAAAAAATAGTTGACACATTAGCTCAGGTCACAATAGAATGCGCCCCGCTGTCAGGGCAGTCTGAGACTGTTTAGTGCGGGGCTATAGCTCAGCTGGGAGAGCGCTTGCATGGCATGCAAGAGGTCAGCGGTTCGATCCCGCTTAGCTCCACCAAGTTGTTTTGGTAAAGCACACTGGTAGTAATAAGTATTTGGTTGCGTCCCCTTCGTCTAGTGGTCCAGGACACCGCCCTTTCACGGCGGTAACAGGGGTTCAAATCCCCTAGGGGACGC
>NZ_JBNIEX010000015.1:0-15494 GCF_051842325.1 Idiomarina sp. ST10R2A5
GGGGCGTAGTTCCAATTGGTAGAACAGCGGTCTCCAAAACCGACGGTTGGGGGTTCGAATCCCTCCGCCCCTGCCAGATTTTATTGATTCAAAGCGAAGACCGGTCGCAACTAGGATTAAAGAATGAGCGCAAATAACGAGACGCAGAGCAGTTCGTTGAACAGTTTGAAATGGATAATCGCAATCGCCCTTTTAGTTGTTGCTATTGGCGGTAATCACTATTACACAGAAGAAGTGTCGGTTTTATATCGCGCTATTGCTGTGGTTGTTTTAGTGGCCTTAGCAGGTTTCTTTGCGAGCACGACGACGAAAGGAAGAACCTTTCTGTCGTTTGCTAAAGAAAGCCGCACCGAAGTAAGAAAGGTTGTTTGGCCATCGCGTCAGGAAGCAACTCAGACCACGCTTATAGTTATTGTTGCCACTGTTATTGTTGCACTTATTCTTTGGGGCCTTGATGGCATCCTGGTTCGTGTGGTTGGCTTCTTAACCGGATTGGAGATTTAACCATGAGCGATAAGAAACGTTGGTACGTCGTACAAGCTTTTTCCGGTTATGAGGCACGTGTTGCCGAGTCTCTGAAAGAACATATCAAAATGCATGGTATGGAAGACAAGTTCGGCGAAATTCTTGTACCGAAAGAAGAAGTGGTTGAAATGCGCGGTGGCGTTCGTCGCAAAAGCGAGCGTAAATTCTTCCCAGGTTACGTTTTGGTCGAAATGGACATGGACGAAGATGCATGGCACTTAATTAAAAGCGTGCCCCGCGTACTTGGTTTTATCGGTGGCAGCAGTGACCGCCCAACCCCTATCTCCAAGAAAGAAGCTGACGCTATTCTGGATCGCTTACAAGATTCTGCAGACAAGCCTAAGCCTAAGACCTTGTTTGAGCCAGGCGAAGTGGTTCGCGTCAACGACGGACCTTTTGCTGACTTCAACGGTACGGTTGAAGAGGTTGATTACGAGAAAAGCCGTGTAACGGTTTCTGTTTCAATCTTTGGCCGCGCAACGCCAGTTGAGCTTGAGTTTGGTCAGATAGAGAAAGCTTGATCAAAAAAGCAGCAAGACAATGATTGATCTATGGCGCGAAGTCACTTATAATTCGCGTCCTTTTTTAACGGGAAGCCGTTAGAGTAACTTTCCTCTGAAAAGTTACGAGGCGTTAAACCCACAACAGAGGTAATTATCATGGCGAAGAAAGTATCGGCCATTATCAAATTACAGGTAGCTGCTGGTTCAGCTAACCCGTCACCGCCAGTTGGTCCTGCATTGGGTCAGCACGGTGTGAACATCATGGAATTCTGTAAAGCGTTCAACGCGCAAACCGATAGCCTTGAAAAAGGTGCTCCGGTTCCTGTTGAAATCACAGTATTCGAAGACCGTTCATTCACATTTATTACTAAAACACCTCCTGCGTCTTTCTTATTGAAGAAAGCGGCTGGTATCAAAAGT
This sequence comes from Idiomarina sp. ST10R2A5, assembly GCF_051842325.1. Classification (NCBI taxonomy): domain Bacteria; kingdom Pseudomonadati; phylum Pseudomonadota; class Gammaproteobacteria; order Alteromonadales; family Idiomarinaceae; genus Idiomarina; species Idiomarina sp. ST10R2A5. The sequence continues at coordinate 1,449 of NZ_JBNIEX010000015.1, forward strand.
GGTTCAGGCGAGCCAAACACCAAGAAAGTTGGTACGGTAACTCGCGCGCAATTAGAAGAAATTGCTAAGACTAAAGAACCTGACTTGACTGCTGCCGATATGGACGCAGCTGTACGCACTATCGCCGGCTCTGCTCGTGCGATGGGCTTGAACGTGGAGGGCTAATCAATGGCTAAATTAACAAAACGCGCTCGTATGATCGCAGAGAAAGTTGAAGCCCGTGATTACGATGTGAATGAAGCTATCACTCTGTTAAAAGAGTTAGCAACAGCAAAATTCACTGAAAGTGTTGATGTCGCAGTAAACTTAGGCATCGATGCTCGTAAATCTGACCAAAACGTTCGTGGTGCTACTGTACTGCCAAACGGTACTGGTCGTGACGTTCGCGTCGCTGTATTCACTTCAGGTGACAATGCAGAGAAAGCGAAAGAAGCCGGTGCAGACATCGTTGGTATGGAAGACCTGGCAGAGCAAGTTAAGAAAGGCGAGATGAACTTCGACGTAGTCGTGGCTTCGCCTGACGCAATGCGTGTTGTCGGTCAATTAGGTCAAATCTTAGGTCCACGCGGCCTGATGCCTAACCCGAAAACAGGCACTGTAACACCTGACGTAGCAACAGCGGTTAAAAACGCTAAAGCAGGTCAGGTTCGCTATCGTAACGACAAAAACGGTATTGTTCACGCAACAATCGGCCGTGTAGATTTCGATAACGACAAATTGAAAGAAAACCTTGAAGCCTTGTTGGCCGCTCTTAAGAAAGCGAAGCCTTCATCAGCTAAAGGTGTTTACTTAAAACGCATCAGCTTGTCTACAACGATGGGCGCTGGTGTAAGCATTGACCAGGCAACTGTAGCAGCGGTTTAATTCGCTCAGTTCGGTTAATGTAATGGTTTATGGGTTGGAGCTGCCGCGGCGTTGCTAAGTCGCAACAAAGCAAGGCTCCCGTCCAAGACCGTAGGTGTACCGCGAGTATCCCGGAGTATTGGGTAGTGGCACTTAATTTCCTACGCAGATGGTGATATCCGACTCAGGCTCTCTGGGTAGAGAATCACCGTGACAACGCGGTGGGTTTATCCCACCTAATTGTAACGAGGGACTTCGGTCCCAAATTGAAAACGAGGTGATATCAGTGGCAATTGGTTTAGCCGGAAAGAAAGCCATCGTTAAGGAAGTTAACGAAGTTGCTTCAAATGCGCTAGCCGTCACCGTTGCTGAATATCGAGGCATCGAAGTAGCCGATATGACTGCGCTGCGCAAGAAAGCTCGTGAGCAGGGTATTTTCGTTAAAGTTGTACGAAATACACTAGCAAAACGCGCTTTTGAAGGCACACAGTTTGAAGACATGGGCGATGCACTTAAAGGACCTCTTGTTTATGGGTTTTCAATGGACGCACCGGGCACATCAGCTCGTTTGTTCAAAGACTTCTCAAAAGAAAACAAGAACTTGCAAGTGACAGCTCTGTCAATCGGTAATGGCATCATGGGTCCAGAAAAACTGGATGCAGTTGCTTCACTTCCGACTCGTGACGAAGCATTGGCTAAATTGCTCGCCACCTTCAAAGAACCTGTTAGCAAATTCGTTAAAACTGTTAACGAAGTACCTAGCAAGTTCGTTAGAACGTTGGCTGCAATTAAAGACGCTAAATAATACGTTGGTTTTTTTAACCATTTTTTGTAATTATCAACCCAGGAGTTTAGAGTAATGGCTCTGACTAAAGACGACATCTTAAACGCGATCGCTGAAATGCCAGTAATGGAACTGGTTGAATTGATCGAAGCAGCTGAAGAAAAATTCGGCGTTGACGCATCTGCAGCAGTAGCAGTAGCTGCTCCAGCAGCAGGCGGCGAAGCAGCAGCTGAAGAGAAAACTGAATTTGACGTAATGCTGAAAGCAGCTGGCGCTAACAAAGTTGCCGCTATCAAAGCTGTTCGCGGCGCAACTGGCCTTGGCTTGAAAGAAGCTAAAGCTATGGTTGAGTCTGCACCAGTAGCAGTCAAAGAAGGTGTAAGCAAAGACGAAGCTGAAGAGCTGAAAAAGCAGCTTGAAGAAGCTGGTGCGGAAGTTGAAGTTAAGTAATTTCACTTTTGTACGACATATGGCCTTTTAGGCCTTGGGCTGGTGGTTAATTAACCACCAGCCTTTTTGCGCTGTATCGCTTGTATCATTTTGCCCGACGTTGGATACAGATAAGCGAAAAAAGATAACAACGGGATCGACAGATAAAAGATTAATCTGTTTTTAACCATCGAACCACTCGTTGGTTAGGGTCATCAATCAGCTAGCTGAGGAACCCCATGGCGTACTCCTACTCTGAAAAAAAACGTATTCGTAAGGATTTCGGTAAACGACCTCAGGTCTTAGAAGTTCCTTATTTGCTGTCTATGCAGCTTGATTCATTTAAGAAATTTATTGAAGTCGATCCAGAAGCCAATAATGGTCTGGAAGCGGCTTTTCGTTCGGTTTTTCCTATTGCCAGTTATTCTGGTAATGCGGAACTGCAGTACGTCAGTTATCACATGGGTGAGCCGGCGTTTGACGTTGAAGAATGTCAAATCCGTGGCATTACCTACTCAGCACCATTGCGTGTGAAACTGCGTCTGGTGCTGTTTGATAAAGAAGCAGCTGCCGGTACAGTTAAAGACATTAAAGAACAAGAAGTGTACATGGGCGAAATTCCGTTAATGACAGAAAACGGAACTTTCGTTATCAATGGCACAGAGCGAGTTATCGTTTCTCAGCTCCACCGTTCACCTGGTGTGTTCTTTGATCACGATAAAGGTAAATCTCACTCGTCAGGTAAAGTCCTGTATAACGCGCGTGTTATTCCTTACCGTGGCTCTTGGTTGGATTTTGAATTTGATCCTAAAGACAACGTTTTTGTACGTATCGACCGTCGTCGTAAATTACCGGCGTCTATTATTCTTCGTGCATTGGAATACAGCACTGAAGAAATCCTCGATATGTTCTTCGACACTACTTACTTCGAGATCCTTAAAACTAAGGTGAAGATGCAGTTAGTGCCTGAGCGTCTGCGTGGCGAAACCGCCAAGTTTGACATTAAAGGCGCTGAAGGCGAAGTTTTGGTCGAAAAAGGCCGTCGTATCACCGCACGCCATATTCGCCAGCTTGAACAGCTGGGTATTAAAGAAATGGAAGTGCCGGCTGAATACATGGTTGGAAAAGTATTAGCGAAAGACTATGCCGACAAGAAAACCGGCGAAGTTGTTGGCCATGCTAACGATGTGCTGACTCTTGAGCTTATCGCTGAGCTTAGCGAAGCTGGTATTAAGAAAATTGAAACGCTGTTCGTCAATGATTTGGACCATGGTCCATACATGAGCGAAACCTTGCGTGTAGATTCAAGTAACAATCGCTTAGAAGCCTTAGTTGAAATCTACCGCATGATGCGCCCGGGCGAGCCACCAACGCGTGAAGCTGCAGAAACTCTGTTTGATAACTTGTTCTTCAGTGAAGAACGCTACGATTTATCAACAGTCGGTCGCATGAAGTTTAATCGTCGTTTAGGTCGTGATGACTTAAGTGGTGATAATACGTTATCCAGAGAAGACATCGTTGATGTCATGAAAAAGCTCATCGAAATCCGTAACGGTTTAGATGAAGTTGATGACATTGATCACCTGGGTAACCGCCGTATCCGTTCAGTCGGTGAAATGGCAGAAAACCAATTCCGTGTTGGTTTGGTACGTGTAGAACGTGCAGTAAAAGAACGCTTGTCGCTGGGTGATTTAGATAACACCATGCCACAGGATCTTATCAACGCGAAGCCAATTAGTGCCGCGGTTAAAGAGTTCTTTGGCTCAAGCCAGCTGTCGCAATTCATGGACCAAAACAACCCATTGTCAGAAGTGACGCACAAACGTCGTATCTCTGCGTTAGGTCCGGGTGGTTTGACTCGTGAACGTGCAGGCTTCGAAGTTCGTGACGTACACCCAACGCACTATGGTCGTTTGTGCCCAATCGAAACGCCGGAAGGACCGAACATCGGTCTGATTAACTCGCTGTCTACGTTCTCGCGTACCAACGAATATGGCTTTTTAGAAACGCCTTATCGTCGTATAGAGAATGGTGTTGTAACAGACGATGTTAATTACTTGTCGGCTATTGAAGAAGGCAACTATGTTATCGCTCAGGCGAACGTAGGGCTGAACGACAAAGGCGAATTGACAGAAGATTTAGTGCCATGCCGTCATAAAAACGAATTTACGCTGATGAGTAAAGAGCAGGTCCAGTACATGGATGTTGCCCCACAGCAGATCGTTTCTATTGCAGCAAGCATGATTCCGTTCCTGGAACACGATGATGCTAACCGAGCCTTGATGGGCTCGAACATGCAACGTCAGGCTGTACCGACTTTACGCGCTGATAAGCCGTTAGTTGGTACTGGTATCGAACGCACAATCGCAGTTGACTCCGGTGTTACCGTTGTTGCTAAGCGTGGTGGTGTGGTCGACTACGTAGATGCCAGTCGTATCGTTGTTAAGGTTAACGAAGAAGAGATGGTTCCGGGTGAAGCGGGCATCGACATTTATAACCTGACCAAATACACGCGTTCTAACCAGAACACTTGTATTAACCAGAAACCCACTGTGAATCCAGGCGAACCTGTGACTCGCGGTGACGTTTTAGCTGACGGTCCGTCAACTGACTTAGGTGAACTCGCACTGGGTCAGAACATGCGCGTGGCCTTCATGCCTTGGAATGGTTATAACTTCGAGGATTCGATTCTGATTTCTGAGCGCGTAGCGCAAGAAGATCGGATGACAACCATCCATATTCAAGAATTAAACTGTGTTGCTCGTGATACCAAATTGGGTGCTGAGGAAATTACCTCTGATATACCAAACGTTGGTGAATCTGCATTAGGCAAGCTGGATGAATCCGGTGTTGTTTATGTCGGTGCAGAAGTTAACGGCGGCGACATTCTGGTTGGTAAAGTAACGCCTAAAGGTGAAACTCAGTTAACGCCTGAAGAGAAGCTTTTGAGAGCAATCTTCGGTGAGAAAGCGTCTGATGTTAAAGACAGTTCACTGCGTGTTCCAAATGGTGTTAACGGTACTGTTATTGACGTGCAAGTATTCACTCGTGACGGCGTAGAAAAAGATAAGCGTGCGGTAGCGATTGAAGAAATGCAGCTGGCTAAGGTTAAGAAGGACCTGACAGAAGAATTTAAGATTCTTGAAGAAGGTATCTACAACCGTGCTCGTAACCTGTTGCTAAGTAATGGCTTTGATGAAGCCAAGCTGGCAAGTGTGGATCGTGCAAGCTGGTTAACTCAAGACTTAGGTAACGAAGACGCTCAGGCTCAACTTGAGCAAATTGCTGAGCAATATCAGCAAATTCGCGATGACTTCGACACTAAGTTTGAGACTAAACGTCGCAAGATCACTCAAGGCGATGATTTAGCGCCGGGTGTTCTGAAAATCGTTAAAGTTTACTTAGCAGTCCGTCGTAGCATTCAGCCTGGTGATAAACTGGCTGGCCGTCACGGTAACAAAGGTGTTATCTCAACTATCATCCCTGTGGAAGACATGCCGCACGATGATGAAGGTAACCCAGTAGATATCGTATTGAACCCGTTGGGTGTACCTTCGCGGATGAACATCGGTCAGATTCTGGAAACTCACTTAGGTATGGCTGCGCGCGGTATCGGTAGCAAGATTGATAAGATGCTGAAACAGCAGCGTGCTATCAAAGAATTGCGTGATTTCTTACAGCAAGTGTATGACTTAGGCGAATGTCGCCAGAAAGTCGACATTAGTGAGTTTTCTGATGATGAAGTCATGCGCTTAGCCGGTAACTTGAAAGCGGGTCTGCCTACTGCTACACCAGTATTTGATGGTGCAGTGGAAGAAGAAATTAAAGCGTTGTTGAAGCTGGCAGACTTACCTGAATCAGGTCAGATTCCGTTATTTGACGGTCGTACTGGTGATAAATTTGAACGTGACGTAACTGTTGGTTACATGTACATGCTCAAATTGAACCACTTGGTTGACGATAAGATGCACGCACGTTCAACTGGCTCGTACAGCTTGGTTACTCAACAACCACTGGGTGGTAAAGCTCAGTTCGGTGGTCAGCGCTTCGGTGAGATGGAAGTGTGGGCACTGGAAGCATATGGTGCGGCTTATACCTTGCAAGAAATGTTGACAGTTAAGTCGGACGACGTGAACGGTCGTACGAAGATGTACAAAAACATTGTCGACAACAACTTGCAGATGGAAGCGGGCATGCCGGAATCCTTCAACGTATTGTTGAAAGAAATCCGCTCGCTGGGCATCAATATCGAGCTAGAACAGAACTAAGACGCTGTTGCTGGAATAAATTGGGGGAGTGCTTGCGCTCCCCGTAGGTTGAACTCCGACAGGAGATAAATCGTGAAAGACTTGCTGAAGCTTTTAAAGCCGACGAATCAGGCAGAAGAGTTTGATGGTATTCGCATCGCTCTTTCGTCTCCAGATATGATCCGTAGTTGGTCATATGGTGAGGTGAAAAAACCTGAGACTATTAATTACCGTACCTTCAAACCTGAACGTGATGGTTTGTTCTGTGCTCGTATTTTTGGTCCGGTAAAAGACTATGAGTGCTTGTGTGGTAAATACAAGCGCCTGAAACACCGTGGTGTTATTTGTGAAAAGTGTGGCGTAGAAGTCACCTTGACCAAAGTACGCCGTGAGCGCATGGGTCACATTGAGCTGGCGAGCCCAGTTGCCCATATCTGGTTTCTTAAATCATTACCTTCGCGTATTGGTTTAATGCTGGATATGACGCTGCGTGACATCGAGCGTGTACTTTACTTTGAATCTTACGTTGTAACTGAAGGTGGCTTAACGTCTCTGGAGCAGGGTCAAATTCTGACAGAAGACGAATACTTAGACGCACTTGAAGAACACGGTGATGAATTTGACGCCAAAATGGGTGCAGAAGCTGTTCTGGATCTATTACGTGCTGTGGATATCGACGGCGATATTCAGAAGTTGCGCGAAGAGTTACCTGAGACTAATTCAGAAACTAAACGTAAGAAAATCAGCAAACGACTGAAGTTACTAGAGGCTTTCCAGGTATCAGGCAATAAGCCTGAGTGGATGATCTTAAAAGTACTTCCAATCCTGCCACCAGACTTGCGTCCGTTGGTACCTTTGGATGGTGGTCGTTTTGCGACATCGGATCTTAACGACTTATACCGTCGCGTTATTAACCGTAACAACCGTTTGAAGCGTTTATTAGACCTTGCTGCACCAGATATTATTGTGCGCAACGAAAAACGTATGCTTCAGGAAGCGGTTGATGCGTTGTTAGATAACGGTCGTCGTGGTCGTGCTATTACTGGTTCTAACAAGCGTCCTCTGAAATCTTTGGCAGACATGATCAAAGGTAAACAGGGTCGTTTCCGTCAGAACTTGCTGGGTAAACGTGTTGACTACTCAGGCCGTTCGGTTATTACCGTTGGTCCTAAGTTACGCCTGCACCAGTGTGGTTTACCTAAGAAGATGGCTCTGGAACTGTTCAAGCCGTTCATCTACGGTAAATTAGAGCGTCGTGGTTTAGCGACAACCATTAAAGCAGCGAAGAAAATGGTTGAGCGCGAAACGGCAGAAGTTTGGGACGTACTTGATGAAGTCATCAAAGAACACCCAGTACTGCTTAACCGTGCACCGACACTTCACCGTTTGGGTATCCAGGCGTTTGAACCGGTACTGATTGAAGGTAAAGCCATTCAGTTGCACCCATTGGTCTGTGCGGCTTATAACGCCGACTTTGACGGTGACCAAATGGCTGTGCACTTGCCGCTGACGCTAGAAGCGCAGTTAGAAGCACGTGCGTTGATGATGTCTACCAACAACGTACTGTCACCAGCAAGTGGCGATCCAATCATCGTTCCTTCGCAGGACGTTGTACTTGGTCTTTATTACATGACCAAAGAAAAAATCAACGGTAAAGGCGAAGGCATGATTTTCAAAGATCCGAACGAGGTTGAAAAAGCCTATCGTACGGGTCAAGTCGAGTTACACAGTCGCGTTAAAGTGCGTATCACCGATACCACCATTGATGAAGACGGTAACCGTACAACGAAAACAGAATTGCGCGATACCACCTGTGGCCGTGCCATTTTGTCACTGATTATGCCAGAAGGTCTGCCGTTTGAGCTGATCAACCAGGCTATGGGTAAAAAGCCAATTGGTCGTATGCTGAACCAGGCATACCGTGACCTTGGTTTGAAAGATACGGTTATTTTTGCTGACCAAATTATGTATACCGGTTTCCATTATGCAATGGTCTCAGGTGCATCTGTCGGTATTAATGACATGGTTATCCCTGAAGCGAAGAAAGAAATTGTTTCTGCAGCAGAAGATGAAGTTGCTGAAATTCAGGAACAGTTCGAGTCAGGGCTGGTAACTGCAGGTGAGAAATACAACAAAGTTATCGATATTTGGTCAACTGCTAACGAGAAAGTCTCGAAAGCAATGATGGATAACCTGTCGAAAGAAATCGTTAAAAATAAAGACGGTGAAGACGAAGAGCAAGCGTCATTCAACTCGGTCTTTATGATGGCGGATTCAGGCGCTCGTGGTAGCCCCGCACAGATTCGTCAGTTGGCTGGTATGCGTGGTTTGATGGCTAAGCCAGATGGCTCAATCATCGAGACGCCAATCGTGGCTAACTTCCGTGAAGGTTTGAACGTACTTCAGTACTTCATCTCTACGCACGGTGCGCGTAAAGGTTTGGCCGATACGGCACTGAAGACAGCGAACTCAGGTTACCTGACGCGTCGTCTGGTTGACGTATCGCAAGACGTTGTGATCATGGAAGAAGACTGTGGCACATACGAAGGTCTTTACATGAAACCGTTGATTGAAGGCGGAGACGTGGTAGAGCCATTGCGTGAACGTGTACTGGGTCGAGTACTTTGTGAGCCGGTAATGAAGCCTGGCAGCGAAGAAGAGTTGCTTCCAAGAAACACATTACTTGATGAGAAAATGTGTGACTTGTTAGAAGAGAACTCTATCGACGAAGTTAAAGTTCGTTCGGTTATCACCTGTGATACAGACTTTGGTGTTTGTTCGCACTGTTACGGTCGTGACCTGGCTCGTGGCCACATGGTTAACCAGGGTGAAGCGGTTGGTGTTATTGCAGCACAGTCAATCGGTGAGCCGGGTACACAGTTAACCATGCGTACCTTCCACATTGGTGGTGCGGCATCTCGTGCAACAGCTGAAAACAACATTCAGGTGAAAAACCCTGGCTCTATCAAGCTGCACAACGCCAAGTGGGTTGTAAACAGCGATAAAGCACACGTTATAACATCACGTTCAACTGAGCTAACGCTGATTGACGAGTATGGTCGTGAGCGTGAACGTTACAAAGTACCTTACGGTGCGGTTCTGAAGAAAGGTGAAGGCGACTCAGTAGACGGCGGCGAAACCGTTGCTAACTGGGACCCGCACACGCACCCAATCATCACCGAGGTAGAAGGTCGCATTAAGTTTGTTGATTTGATTGATGGCGTCACTATGACACGTCAAACGGATGAGCTGACTGGCCTTTCAAGCATCGTTGTACTGGAAACTGGTCAACGTACCAGTGCCGGTAAAGACATGCGTCCAATGGTTAAGTTGGTTGATGCTAAAGGCAACGACGTAAACATCGCAGGTACTGACATTCCGGCGCAATACTTCTTGCCGGGTAACGCTATAATCAACCTGGAAGATAATTCCGAGGTTAGAATTGGTGATACCTTAGCGCGTATTCCGCAGGAAGGTTCTAAGACTCGCGATATTACCGGTGGTCTGCCACGAGTTGCTGACTTGTTCGAAGCGCGTAAGCCAAAAGAACCAGCAATTCTTGCAGAGAAAACAGGTACAGTTTCCTTCGGTAAAGAAACCAAAGGTAAACGCCGTTTATTGATCACCCCAACAGACGGTGGCGATCAGCACGAAGAGATGATTCCGAAGTGGCGTCAGCTGAACGTGTTTGAAGGTGAGCAAGTGACTAAAGGTGAAGTTATCGCCGATGGTCCTGAAGCACCTCACGATATTCTCCGCCTACGTGGCGTTAGTGCTGTGGCTAACTATATCGTTAATGAAGTACAGGAAGTTTATCGCCTGCAAGGTGTAAAAATTAACGATAAGCACATTGAAACTATTGTTCGTCAAATGCTGCGTAAAGCTCTTATTTTACGTGCTGGCGATACTAACTTGCTGGAAGGCGAGATGGTTGAAATGTCAGAAGTGTTAGCCGCTAACGCAAAAGCGGAAGCGGATGGTAAGAAACCAGCAACGTTTGAACGTCAGTTGTTGGGTATTACCAAGGCATCGTTGTCGACTGAATCGTTTATTTCAGCGGCTTCGTTCCAGGAAACAACGCGTGTTCTTACCGAAGCAGCAGTTGGTGGTAAGAAAGACAGCTTACGTGGACTGAAAGAAAACGTAATTGTTGGTCGTCTGATTCCTGCGGGTACAGGTTACTCATATCACAAAGAGCGCATGCAGCGTCGACTGGATGAACTGAATGTTGATATCGAGCCAACCATGACTGCAGAGCAGGCAGAGCAACAACTTGCGGATGCCTTAAATGCTGGAAATAGTTCTGCAGGTGATGATTCTGCAGAATAATTAGCGAACGTTTTTAACGTTCGTGTACAGAAGCCGGTACTGTAAAAGTGCCGGCTTCTTTTGTATAGCCTTGACAGGCGAAAATATGACCATTAGAATTTCCGCTCCCGATTTTCGGGATCCGACTTTCAGTGGTCGGAAGAAAGCGATTTTTCACGCTCTATACACGTGGTAAAAAGCGACATCAACTAAACTAGGAGTAATGAATGGCAACAGTTAATCAGCTGGTGCGTAAAGGCCGTCAAAAGCCCGTTGTGAAAAGCAACGTTCCGGCTCTTGAAGCGTGCCCTCAAAAACGCGGTGTATGTACCCGTGTTTACACAACTACGCCAAAGAAACCGAACTCAGCAATGCGTAAAGTTTGCCGTGTTCGTTTAACGAACGGTTACGAAGTTTCTTCGTACATCGGTGGCGAAGGTCACAACTTACAAGAACACTCAGTCGTACTAATTCGTGGCGGTCGTGTAAAAGACTTGCCAGGTGTGCGTTATCACACAGTACGCGGAGCACTTGACTGCTCTGGTGTTAATGACCGTAAACAAGGTCGTTCTAAGTACGGCGCGAAGCGGCCTAAATCTTAACGGTTCTCCGTTAGTAAGGCCAAACTGTCGTATACGTTTTGGGTAATACCCTGAATTAATCGGAGAATATTGAGATGCCAAGAAGACGCGTCATAGGTCAACGTAAAATCCTTCCAGATCCTAAGTTCGGATCAGAATTGTTGGCCAAATTTATCAATGTCGTCATGGTTGACGGCAAGAAAGCAGTCGCTGAAAAAATTATTTACGGTGCATTGGACATCCTGGCAGACAAGTCAGGTAAAGATCATCTGGAAGTTTTTGATACAGCATTAGAAAACGTTCGCCCTACAGTCGAGGTTAAATCTCGTCGTGTTGGCGGTTCTACGTATCAGGTTCCGGTTGAAGTTCGTCCAGTTCGTCGTAACGCACTGGCTATGCGCTGGTTAGTTGATGCAGCGCGCACCCGTGGTGAAAAATCTATGTCGCAGCGTCTGGCAGCTGAAATGCTAGATGCATCGGAAAACAAAGGGTCAGCTGTGAAGAAACGTGAAGACGTTCACCGCATGGCAGAAGCAAACAAAGCGTTTGCTCACTATCGCTGGTAATTCACAGTTAACCTAGAAGGAGTTTATTGTGGCTCGTAAGACTTCCATTGAGCGCTATCGTAATATCGGTATCTGTGCTCACGTAGACGCCGGTAAAACAACCACAACTGAACGTGTGTTGTTTTATACAGGCTTGTCTCACAAAATTGGTGAGGTGCACGATGGTGCAGCCACCATGGACTGGATGGAGCAAGAACAAGAGCGTGGTATCACTATCACGTCGGCAGCTACCACCTGTTTCTGGCAGGGTATGGACAAGCAGTTCCCTGAGCATCGTGTAAACATCATCGATACTCCTGGACACGTTGACTTCACTATCGAAGTTGAACGTTCTCTGCGTGTTCTTGACGGTGCTGTTGTTGTACTTTGTGCATCATCTGGTGTCCAGCCTCAAACTGAAACAGTTTGGCGTCAGGCAAACAAATATGAAGTACCGCGTATGGTATTCGTCAACAAGATGGACCGTGCAGGCGCAGACTTCTTATCTGTTGTTCACCAAATGAAAACGCGTTTGGCGGCTCAGGCTGTTCCGATGCAGTTACCAGTAGGCGCAGAAGACAACTTCCGCGGCGTAGTGGACTTAGTTAAAATGAAGTTCATCAACTGGAGCGAAGAAGACATGGGTACTTCATTCACTTATGAAGATATCCCTGCCGAGATGGTTGATGACTGTGAAAAATATCACGCTGAGTTAGTAGAAGCTGCGGCTGAAGCTAACGAAGAGCTGATGAACAAATACCTGGAAGAAGGTGAGTTAACAGAAGCGGAAATCAAGCAAGGCTTGCGTATTCGTACTCTGGCTAACGACATCTGCTTGGTAGCTTGTGGTTCTGCGTTCAAAAACAAAGGTGTTCAGGCTGTGCTTGACGCTGTTATTGAATACTTGCCGTCACCAACTGAAGTTAAGCCTATTACTGGTATTTTGGATGACGAATCTGAAGGCGTACGTAAGTCGTCTGATGAAGAGCCATTCTCAGCTCTGGCATTTAAAATTGCGACTGACCCATTCGTTGGTACGTTAACGTTCGTTCGCGTTTACTCTGGTGTATTGAACCAGGGCGACGGTGTTGTTAACCCTGTTAAGAACAAGAAAGAACGTGTTGGCCGTATGGTGCAGATGCACTCAAACAGCCGTGAAGAGATCAAAGAAGTTCGCGCTGGTGACATCGCGGCACTAATTGGTCTTAAAGACGTTACTACTGGTGACACGCTGTGTGATCCAGCTCATAAAATCACACTTGAGCGTATGGAATTCCCTGAACCAGTTATCTCGGTTGCAGTAGAGCCGAAAACTAAAGCTGACCAAGAGAAAATGGGTATTGCTTTAGGTAAGTTGGCTGCAGAAGATCCATCGTTCCGTGTTAAAACCGATGAAGAATCTGGCCAGACAATTATCTCTGGTATGGGTGAGCTTCACCTGGACATCATCGTTGATCGTATGAAGCGTGAATTCAAGGTTGAATGTAACGTAGGTCAGCCTCAGGTTGCTTACCGTGAAGCGATTCGTAACTCGGTTGAAATCGAAGGCAAATTCGTACGTCAATCAGGTGGTCGTGGTCAGTTCGGTCACGTTTGGTTGAAACTTGAACCAATGACTATCGAAGAAGACGATAACGGCGATGATGTTACTTACAAATTCGTTAACGAAATTGTTGGTGGTGTTGTACCGAAAGAATACATCCCTGCAGTAGACAAGGGTATCCAAGAACAGATGCAGCAAGGCGTCTTGGCTGGCTATCCTGTACTGGGTGTTAAAGCGACGTTGTATGATGGTTCATACCACGATGTCGACTCTTCTGAAATGGCATTTAAAATTGCTGGTAGCATGGCCTTCAAAAAAGGTGCATTACAAGCTAACCCAGCTCTGTTAGAGCCAATGATGAAGGTTGAAGTTATCACTCCGGAAGAATCTATGGGTGATGTCGTTGGTGACTTAAACCGTCGTCGCGGTCTTATCGAAGGTATGGAAGAAGCTCCAGGTGGCTTGAAAGCAGTTAATGCTCAAGTACCACTGTCAGAAATGTTCGGTTATGCGACAGACTTGCGTTCACAGACGCAGGGTCGTGCATCGTACTCTATGGAGTTCCTGAAGTACGCTGAAGCACCAAACAACATTGCTGAAAAAGTAATGGCTGAGCGTAACGCTAAATAAGTAAGGTCTGGTCCGGTTCTTTCGAGGCCGGGCTTTTAACTTAAGTTTGAGGATATATCATGTCTAAAGAAAAATTTGAACGTTCGAAGCCGCACGTAAACGTCGGCACCATTGGTCACGTTGACCACGGTAAAAC
>NZ_JBNIEX010000016.1:0-3429 GCF_051842325.1 Idiomarina sp. ST10R2A5
GGGGCCATAGCTCAGCTGGGAGAGCGCCTGCCTTGCACGCAGGAGGTCAGCGGTTCGATCCCGCTTGGCTCCACCATTTCTTCTCTTCGTAACCGTTAGCGTTAAATGTTCTTGCAAAAGAATGTTTACCGGTAACTTAGTGTTACGTGCTCTTTAACAACATGAAAAGCTGATTGTAATATTAAAAGTAAGAAATGCCACTCTACTTGAACAAACTGATTTGGTAGAGGCGTATCGAACTTGTGTACAGCGAGAACAAACAATCTTGGTCACGTATGCCAGACACCTTCGGGTTGTATGGTTAAGTGACTAAGCGTACACGGTGGATGCCTAGGCAGTTGGAGGCGATGAAGGACGTACTAACTTGCGATAAGCCATGATAAGCCAGTAAGAGGCATTTGAGTCATGGATTTCCGAATGGGGAAACCCACTCTGTTTACAGAGTATCCGGCACTGAATCAATAGGTGCCAGGAAGCGAACCCGGAGAACTGAAACATCTAAGTACCCGGAGGAAAAGAAATCAACCGAGATTTCCCCAGTAGCGGCGAGCGAACGGGAAGCAGCCCTTAAGCTTAACTTGTGCTAGCAGAATCCGATGGGAAGCGGAGCCACAGACGGTGAGAGCCCGGTATGTGACGGTGCATGATAAGTGAAATCGAGTAGGTCGGGACACGTGATATCCTGACTGAATATGGGGGGACCATCCTCCAAGGCTAAATACTCCCAACTGACCGATAGTGAACCAGTACCGTGAGGGAAAGGCGAAAAGAACCCCGGCGAGGGGAGTGAAACAGAACCTGAAACCGTGTACGTACAAGCAGTAGGAGCGGACTTGTTCCGTGACTGCGTACCTTTTGTATAATGGGTCAGCGACTTATATTCTGTAGCAAGGTTAACCGTATAGGGAAGCCGTAGGGAAACCGAGTCTTAACTGGGCGTTGAGTTGCAGGGTATAGACCCGAAACCGGGCGATCTAACCATGAGCAGGTTGAAGATTGAGTAACATCAATTGGAGGACCGAACCCACTAATGTTGAAAAATTAGGGGATGACTTGTGGCTAGGAGTGAAAGGCTAATCAAGCCCGGAGATAGCTGGTTCTCCCCGAAATCTATTTAGGTAGAGCCTCGGACGAATACCATTGGGGGTAGAGCACTGTTTGGGCTAGGGGGTCATCCCGACTTACCAACCCCATGCAAACTCCGAATACCAATGAGTACTATCCGGGAGACACACGGCGGGTGCTAACGTCCGTCGTGAAGAGGGAAACAACCCAGACCGCCAGCTAAGGTCCCGAAGTTATGGCTCAGTGGGAAACGATGTGGGAAGGCAGAGACAGCTAGGAGGTTGGCTTAGAAGCAGCCACCCTTTAAAGAAAGCGTAATAGCTCACTAGTCGAGTCGGCCTGCGCGGAAGATGTAACGGGGCTAAGCCATACACCGAAGCTGCGGCTGCATACTATGTATGCGGGGTAGGGGAGCGTTCTGTAAGTGGGTGAAGGTGTGTTGAGAAGCACGCTGGACATATCAGAAGTGCGAATGCTGACATGAGTAACGATAATGGGAGTGAAAAACTCCCACGCCGGAAGACCAAGGTTTCCTATCCCATGCTAATCAGGGTAGGGTAAGTCGGCCCCTAAGGCGAGGCGGAAACGCGTAGTCGATGGAAAACAGGTTAATATTCCTGTACCGATGTTCATTGCGATGGGGGGACGGAGAAGGCTAGGTGAGCCGGGCGTTGGTAGTCCCGGTGAAAGTGCGTAGGCTGAGGACTTAGGTAAATCCGGGTCCTTAAGGCCGAGACACGAGACGAGCACCCACGGGTGCGAAGTCATTGATGCCATGCTTCCGGGAAAAGCCTCTAAGCTTCAGATGAACATTGACCGTACCCCAAACCGACACAGGTGGTCAGGTAGAGAATACTAAGGCGCTTGAGAGAACTCGGGTGAAGGAACTAGGCAAAATAGTACCGTAACTTCGGGAGAAGGTACGCCACTGGCGGTGATTGACTTCGCGTCATGAGCTGTTGGTGGTCGCAGTGACCAGGTGGCTGGGACTGTTTATTAAAAACACAGCACTGTGCTAACACGAAAGTGGACGTATACGGTGTGACACCTGCCCGGTGCCGGAAGGTTAATTGATGGGGTTAGTTTTCGGACGAAGCTCTTGATCGAAGCCCCGGTAAACGGCGGCCGTAACTATAACGGTCCTAAGGTAGCGAAATTCCTTGTCGGGTAAGTTCCGACCTGCACGAATGGTGTAACCATGGCCACGCTGTCTCCACCCGAGACTCAGTGAAATTGAAATCGCAGTGAAGATGCTGTGTACCCGCGGCTAGACGGAAAGACCCCGTGAACCTTTACTACAGCTTGGCACTGAACATTGAACCTACATGTGTAGGATAGGTGGGAGGCTTTGAAGCATTGGCGCTAGTTGATGTGGAGCCATCCTTGAAATACCACCCTTGTATGTTTGATGTTCTAACATTGGCCCCTTATCGGGGTTGTGGACAGTGCCTGGTGGGTAGTTTGACTGGGGCGGTCTCCTCCCAAAGAGTAACGGAGGAGCACGAAGGTTGGCTAAGTACGGTCGGACATCGTACGGTTAGTGCAATGGCAGAAGCCAGCTTAACTGCGAGACAGACACGTCGAGCAGATACGAAAGTAGGTCATAGTGATCCGGTGGTTCTGAATGGAAGGGCCATCGCTCAACGGATAAAAGGTACTCCGGGGATAACAGGCTGATACCGCCCAAGAGTTCATATCGACGGCGGTGTTTGGCACCTCGATGTCGGCTCATCACATCCTGGGGCTGAAGTCGGTCCCAAGGGTATGGCTGTTCGCCATTTAAAGTGGTACGCGAGCTGGGTTTAGAACGTCGTGAGACAGTTCGGTCCCTATCTGCCGTGGGCGTTTGAGAGTTGAGAGGAGCTGCTCCTAGTACGAGAGGACCGGAGTGGACGAACCGCTGGTGTTCGGGTTGTCATGCCAATGGCACTGCCCGGTAGCTACGTTCGGAATCGATAACCGCTGAAAGCATCTAAGCGGGAAGCGAGCCTCGAGATAAGCTCTCACTAGCACTCAGAGTGCTCTGAAGGGTCGTTGAAGACGACAACGTTGATAGGCGGGGTGTGGAAGCGTAGTAATGCGTTGAGCTAACCCGTACTAATTGCCCGTGAGACTTAACCATACAACACCCAAGGTGTTTGGGACGTTACGCACAAGCGAGCGACTTTACCGAATTAGAGCAAATAGAGTGGCGTATTTTTAAAGACGCAGTCAGTTTTTACATGTTGTGACAGTTTATGTCTGGCGGCCATAGCGGTGTGGCACCACCTGAATCCTTTCCGAACTCAGAAGTGAAACACACCAGCGCCGATGGTAGTGTGGGGTCTCCCCATGCGAGAGTAGGTCACCGCCAGACTACAAATA
>NZ_JBNIEX010000018.1:0-1291 GCF_051842325.1 Idiomarina sp. ST10R2A5
TGCCTTTGCTCATAAACACCTCTAGTTTAAGTTACATTGTAACTGTTAAAAGTGTCTAGCAAAGTCTGGGAAGTCCAATAAGGTAGTTTTTTTGCCTTTTAGAGTGAATAATTATACTCAGTATGACACTCTATTATGATTTTTTAGTGTCGCTTAGGCTCTTGTTGTGGCTTCAATATGATACTTTATTTTTTTAATTGTGTTCTTCTACTGTAAAATTCAGAGCTACCAGCATACTCAGTATGAAACTTTATTCCTAAACTACACCCTTTTTTTCGGCGTACATTAAAGTTCTTATCCTTGAGCTAACGGAGTAGCTTTTTGATGAAAGGTTTAACGGCAATACCAAAGCTTCCTGCGATGATAATATAATACTTATCTTTAAAGTCGGTAAGGCCTAACGGCTTGTCTAAAAGATCTACGATATAAGCCACATACCCTATACAAAATATAGCCAAGGATAATGCTATAAAATAAAGACTAAAGTTAGCAATAAAAGAAAAAATTCCTCTAGTCACTTGTTCTTTTTTCATGGTGACCCAATTATGTCTTCGTAACGTGGGTAGCCGTCTTTATCTACCGCCCAACTATTAGTTTCCCAGAAATTGCTAAAGTGCGAGGTAGTGACAATTAGATCATTGACTGAAAACGGCCCGCTTAAAGTAGGGTTGCCAGGCAGGCAGGTTATATAGTAGTCACAGTCTTGAGGTTGACCTATTCCCCAAGTCCCTCCTCCAGGGCATGTTAAAGGGTTGCCATTACAATTGTTTCGTACAAAGTCATCATAATCTATAGGGTTTTCGGAGTAGTACTCACTCCACTCTATCAGGTTTTTTTCACACTTCTTGCTCATTACCTCGTCGGCCATAAATTCGGAGACTCCGCCTGTAATAGCTACTGCGACTTGAGCTGCTCTTGTTTGGGGTAGCAAGGAAGCTGTAACAGTTATTGCAGCTGCTACTCCTCTGCAATGTGTACTCAAACCTTCGTATTCTTCATTGTCGTTATTTGCTGAAGAATGAGCAGAGAAGAGAATTAAAAAACACATTATGGCTATAGTTGAAGTTTTCATAATATCTCCATGTTATTTTTATGTTGAAATTTTATTATTTGTATTTTAGTCGTTTTGTCAAATTTTTCTGTGAAGTCATCTTCGGCATAGTTAAATGCGAATATTCGTTGATTATATGTATATCGTTTGCAGGAGCGCTGAGTGAATCGCCACTGATTTGCTAGACACCTCATAGCCATAGATAATGGCATAAAAGAGGTGCTTATGAGTAACAACCGA
>NZ_JBNIEX010000019.1:0-1239 GCF_051842325.1 Idiomarina sp. ST10R2A5
ACAGGCATAAAAAAGCCCGGCCAAAGCCGGGCTCTTAAAATCAACAGGACAGCATTAGTCCATGATTTTTGATACGACGCCTGCACCTACGGTACGGCCACCCTCACGGATAGCGAAACGCAGACCTTCGTCCATTGCGATTGGAGCAATCAGCTCCACAACAAACTTCAGGTTATCACCAGGCATAACCATTTCTACGCCTTCTGGCAATTCTACAGCACCAGTTACGTCCGTTGTACGGAAGTAAAACTGTGGACGGTAGCCTTTAAAGAATGGCGTATGACGGCCACCTTCGTCTTTGCTCAGTACGTAAACTTCTGCTTCGAACTTAGTATGCGGAGTGATAGTACCTGGCTTCGCCAATACCTGACCACGCTCTACTTCGTCACGCTTCGTACCACGCAACAAGGCACCGATGTTCTCACCTGCACGACCTTCGTCAAGCAGCTTACGGAACATTTCAACACCAGTAACAGTCGTTTTAGTGGTGTCTTTCATACCAACGATTTCACACTCGTCGCCTGTACGCACGATACCGCGCTCTACACGACCTGTTACTACCGTACCACGACCTGAAATCGAGAATACGTCTTCGATTGGCATGATGAACGGCTTGTCGATGTCACGCTCTGGCTCTGGGATGTATGAATCCAGCGCATCCGCTAACTCAACAATTTTCTTCGCCCAGTCTTCGTCGCCTTCCAGCGCTTTCAGTGCTGAACCCTGGATTACCGGCAGGTCGTCGCCCGGGAAGTCATACTCTGACAACAACTCACGAACTTCCATTTCTACCAGCTCTAACAGCTCTTCATCGTCTACCATGTCACATTTGTTCATGAATACTACGATGTAAGGAACGCCTACCTGACGTGAAAGCAGGATGTGCTCACGAGTCTGTGGCATTGGGCCGTCTGTTGCCGCTACTACCAGGATTGCGCCGTCCATCTGTGCAGCACCGGTGATCATGTTTTTAACATAGTCAGCGTGCCCCGGGCAGTCTACGTGCGCGTAGTGGCGAGTTGGCGTGTCATATTCAACGTGTGACGTTGAAATAGTAATACCACGCTCTTTCTCTTCTGGCGCGTTATCGATGGCTGCGAAGTCTTTCGCCGCACCACCATAAACTTTTGCCAAAACTGTTGTGATAGCAGCAGTCAGTGTAGTTTTACCGTGGTCAACGTGACCAATGGTGCCGACGTTTACGTGCGGCTTCGAACGTTCAAATTTTTCTTTAGACAT
>NZ_JBNIEX010000020.1:0-1229 GCF_051842325.1 Idiomarina sp. ST10R2A5
TGAATCGCCACTGATTTGCTAGACACCTCATAGCCATAGATAATGGCATAAAAGAGGTGCTTATGAGTAACAACCGATACCCTGAAGAATTTAAAATCGAAGCTGTCCGGCAAATTACCGATAAAGGTTATTCTGTTGCTGACGTTTCAAGACGGCTCGATGTTTCCGTTCATAGTTTATATGCCTGGGTTAAGAAGTACGGTCCAGAAGCAGAGAAACACGCAGCTCAAACCGAAGAGCAGGCTGAACTAAAACGTTTAAGAAAAGAGTTACAGCGTGTCACTGAAGAGCGTGACATATTAAAAAAAGCCGCGGCGTACTTCGCGAAGCAGTCCGACTAAGGTACGCCTTTATTAAGCATCACAAGGACTGTTGGCCGATACGTAAGTTATGCCGCTTACTGGACGTCCACCCGAGTGGTTATTATGCGTGGCTCAAAGAGCCTTGCTCGCGTCGACAAAAGCGTGATGCTCGTCAGACGGGTCTTATTAAGCAATTCTGGCTGGAATCTGGTGGCGTTTACGGTTATCGAAAAATCCACAGCGACCTGCGCGAATATGGTGAGCGGATTGGTATCAATCGAGTTCACCGGTTGATGAAGCTGAGCCAGCTTAAGGCTCAGGTTGGTTACCGTAAGCCTCGCCACCGTGGTGGTGTCTCTCATATCGTTACGCCCAATAGATTAAACCGGGTGTTCAATACTGAGCAGCCTAACCAGGCCTGGGTAACCGATGTCACCTACATTAAAACTCATGAAGGCTGGCTCTACTTAGCGGTGGTTGTTGACTTGTTCTCGCGACGGGTCATTGGATGGTCAATGCAGCAACGAATGACAAAAGAGTTAGTTCTTGATGCGCTACTCATGGCCATATGGCGACGAAAGCCTAAACAGAAAGTAGTGGTGCACTCCGATCAAGGAAGCCAATATACAAGCCATGACTGGAGCTCATTCCTAAGGAGCAACAATCTGGAAGGCAGCATGAGTCGCCGTGGAAATTGTCATGACAATGCTGTTGCTGAGAGTTTTTTCCAGCTACTTAAAAGAGAGCGTATTAAGCGGAAAATATATTCAAACCGAGCCGAAGCTCGACGAGATGTATTTGACTACATTGAGATGTTTTACAACTCAAAACGCCGGCACAGTTCCAATGATCAGTTATCGCCGGTAGAGTATGAAAAACGTTTTGAAAAAACGGCTACTGAGTGTCTAGTGAACTAGTGGCGATTCA
>NZ_JBNIEX010000021.1:0-983 GCF_051842325.1 Idiomarina sp. ST10R2A5
TCAGTTATCGCCGGTAGAGTATGAAAAACGTTTTGAAAAAACGGCTACTGAGTGTCTAGTGAACTAGTGGCGATTCATTTTTTATGTGTTTAATCTAAACACTAGATGTGATGTTAATCGCTCAGTAGCGCCTAATGCAAACCCCGATATCCCAAAATTTTGTAAGACTCGTATACGGGAAAATTTTTTATAATTCTTAGCCTACAATAGGTGTTTTCCTACGCACTAGTCCTTTTTGGAGCACCAAATGGATTATTCTCCAATTAATTTATTTCTCTACTATGACATTGGGTTAATCAGTGGCGATTCAGCGAGCCATATTCTGACTGAATATAAATGCTGACGATTCCACCCATTCATTATTATCAGTAATGATAACTTTAAAGTAACCGGATGGTACTGAGTGCTGTTTGATTGTTCTCGGTAATGATGCGAAATGCCATTCATGGAGAGGGTCGGTAATGACATAAACGTCCTGCCGGTGCGAGCTAGTACGCGAACTGCACTCTCCAGAAGTGCCCAGGGGCCTTGATTAAGTCCCTCAGCTTGGGGCGTGATATTTGATAAGCAATTAGTTGTTGACCAATGCAGTGTATTACTAAACGAGGCTAGCGGTACCTGATGGCCTCGATCGGTTCCGATTGTCGCGTGGGCTCCAGTGTAATCGTTTGGCTCTAAAGTCTGGGAAGTCCATTAGTTGAGTCTATAAAAGGTAAAAATTCGATAAAAACCATAACCATTTGTTGATTTATTGTTTAGGTTTTAATTTTTTGTTATAAAGTTAAATTGCGATGCGGTTACACAACTGCTGTCGTAATGGAAACTTTAATAATTATCTATCCTACAGGTGAATAATGGACTTCCCAGACTTTGCTAGACACTTTTAACAGTTACAATGTAACTTAGACTAGAGGTGTTTATGAGCAAAGGCAAACGGTATACCGAAGAATTCAAGATTGAAGCCGTCAAGCAGGTCACCGAGC
>NZ_JBNIEX010000022.1:0-932 GCF_051842325.1 Idiomarina sp. ST10R2A5
ATCGATGGTATTAGGTTGTGCTCTTTCATGAATGCCAGGTAATCAGAGCTGCCATATTGGCTGCCCTGATCGCTGTGCACCAACACTTTCTCTTTCGGGCGTCGTTGATAAACCGCCATGAGCAGGGCCCTGATAACCAAGTGTTTATCCATGTTTTTGTCCATTGACCAGCCAACAACACGTCTGGAAAACAAGTCGATAACCGTTGCCACGTAAAGAAAGCCTTCGTAAGTGCGCACGTAGGTAATGTCGCTTACCCACGAGGTATTCGGCGCTTTCGGGTTAAACTGCCGCTCTAAGACATTGTCTGCAACCCGGCCAGGCTTGCCGCCTTTTATATGCCGGCGTTTATAACCAATTTGAGCTCTGAGCTTATTGAGTCGCATGATCTTAGCAACACGATGAACACTGCATTTTTCACCGGCTTCACGTAAGTCTTTGTGGATCCAGGGGCTGCCGTAAGTGCCACCACTGGCAATGAAGAACGCTTTGATGCGTTTTAAAAGTCTCGCATCTTCTATGGCTCGATCGCTCAAAGGTTTCTTTAGCCAGGCATAGAAACCACTGCGGTTCAATTTCAACACCCGGCACATGGCCGAAACAGAGAACTGACTTTGATGATCACGGATAAAGGCGTACTTTACTCGGACTCGCCTGCAAAGTACTTTGCGGCCTTTTTTAATATATCCCGTTCCTCCTTAACGCGTTTTAGCTCGGCCTCAAGCTTTGCTATGCGCAGTTGTTCATCGGAGGATTTATTGGTTTTATTATCCTGACCGTATTTAGCTCGCCAGTCGTAAAGTGACTTGACGGAAATGCCCAGACGATCAGCGACGTCATAAACAGAGTGACCGCGCTCGGTGACCTGCTTGACGGCTTCAATCTTGAATTCTTCGGTATACCGTTTGCCTTTGCTCATAAACACCTCTAGT
>NZ_JBNIEX010000023.1:0-837 GCF_051842325.1 Idiomarina sp. ST10R2A5
GGATTGTAAAACATCTCGATAAAATTAAATATCTCAGTCTTCGCTTCGTTCCTGTTCGGGTAAATCTTCTTCCGGATGACCCGCTTTTTAAATGTGGCAAAAAAGCTTTCAGCAACAGCGTTGTCGTGGCAGTTCCCACGTCGGCTCATCGATGGTATTAGGTTGTGCTCTTTCATGAATGCCAGGTAATCAGAGCTGCCATATTGGCTGCCCTGATCGCTGTGTACCAGAACTTTCTCTTTCGGGCGTCGCTGATAAACCGCCATCAGTAATGCTTTGATAACCAGGTGTTTATCCATATTTTTGTCCATTGACCAGCCAACAACGCGCCTGGAGAACAAGTCGATAACCGTTGCCACGTAAAGGAAGCCCTCGTAAGTGCGCACGTAGGTAATGTCGCTTACCCACGAAGTATTCGGCGCTTTCGGGTTAAACTGCCGCTCTAAGACATTGTCTGCCACTCGGCCAGGCTTACCGCCTTTGATATGCCGGCGCTTATAGCCGATTTGAGCTCTGAGCTTATTGAATCGCATGATCTTAGCAACACGATGGACACTGCATTTTTCACCAGCTTCACGTAAGTCTTTGTGGATCCAGGGGCTGCCGTAAGTGCCGCCACTGGCAATGAAGAACGCTTTGATGCGTTTTAAAAGTCTCGCGTCTTCTATGGCTCGATCGCTTAAAGGTTTCTTTAGCCAGGCATAGAAACCACTGCGGTTCAGTTTCAACACCCGGCACATGGCTGAAACAGAGAACTGATTTTGATGATCACGGATAAAGGCGTACTTTACTCGGACTCGCCTGCAAAGTACTTTGCGGCCTTTTTTAATATATCCC
>NZ_JBNIEX010000024.1:0-445 GCF_051842325.1 Idiomarina sp. ST10R2A5
TCCCGAGTGGCCAAAGGGATCAGACTGTAAATCTGACGGCTCAGCCTTCGCAGGTTCGAATCCTGCCCCCTCCACCACGCAATTTCCTTGGTTTTGAGGTGGCCTCACAAAATTGTGAATTTGCGGGTGTCGTATAGTGGCTATTACCTCAGCCTTCCAAGCTGATGACGCGGGTTCGATTCCCGCCACCCGCTCCAAATTCCGTTAGTGCTGATATAGCTCAGTTGGTAGAGCGCACCCTTGGTAAGGGTGAGGTCGGCGGTTCGAATCCGCCTATCAGCACCATTTCACTTTAGGCCCCTAATAAACCTCGGTCTTGCTTTTTAGCTTAGGTAACACACCGAAAGAATTTTGTTAGAGAGGCTGCAATGTCTAAAGAAAAATTTGAACGTTCGAAGCCGCACGTAAACGTCGGCACCATTGGTCACGTTGACCACGGTAAAAC
>NZ_JBNIEX010000025.1:0-285 GCF_051842325.1 Idiomarina sp. ST10R2A5
TCTGTAGCTCAGCTGGTTAGAGCGCACCCCTGATAAGGGTGAGGTCGGCAGTTCAAGTCTGCCCAGACCCACCATTTTGTCATTCTGGACGGCGTTATTCGGGTACTCGCATACTGGTGTATGCTTCGCACCCTCTTGCCTTGCCAGAATGCCAAAAACATTTTAAGTCTCAGGCTTTGTCTTACTTGAAATGCCCTTGTCGGGGGTGGTCGAAACGCCCATAACGGGGCCATAGCTCAGCTGGGAGAGCGCCTGCCTTGCACGCAGGAGGTCAGCGGTTCGATC
>NZ_JBNIEX010000026.1:0-280 GCF_051842325.1 Idiomarina sp. ST10R2A5
TCTCGCCACGGCTCGGCAAGGGCACCAACTACCGCTCGTTCGACAAAGTGCTGCCGATCCCCAATCACTATTATTCGAGCCTTGCCCGCTGGCACCAGCTCGCGATGATGCGGGGCAATGGCGATTTGCGCGAATTGCAGCAGCTGGCGCGCACCGCGCTCGATCCGGCGCCGCTGCACGATTTCATCACCATCGTCGACCACGATCTCGGCTTCGCGCTCTACCGCGCCGTCTCCGACACCAAGGTCGCGCTGTCGAGCCGCGATCGGGTCGAGTTCCG
>NZ_JBNIEX010000027.1:0-280 GCF_051842325.1 Idiomarina sp. ST10R2A5
CGGCCGAACCGTCGACCGAGGCGTTGTCGACGACGACGACACGCAGATGCTCCGCCCCCGCGCTCATCGCCAGGCTCGCGAGGCAGGCCCCGAGCTGGTCGCCGGCATTCCAGTTGACGATGACGACGTCGAGGGTCGCCCGGAGGAGCGCCGTCACGGGGGCGCGTCCGCTGGCCGGCCCAAACGCCCGCCCAGGCCCTGCGCCAGGGCCGCCAGCAGGTGTGCGAGCACCCGGGGCGAGAACCGGTGCCGGCTCCAGTACAGCCCGATCTGCAGCGGG
>NZ_JBNIEX010000028.1:0-280 GCF_051842325.1 Idiomarina sp. ST10R2A5
CGGCCGGTCTGCTTGTTCTTTCGGCCTGCACTCCGAAAGCGCCTGGCCATGTCCCGCCTTCCCCGGAAAACCCGGCAGCGCAGCCGACTGATGCCGATGCTCCAAATAAAGAGGGGCAAGCATCGGATGTGGCGGAACAAGCCCGCAAAGCCGTTCAAGCGCTGAAGGAAAAGAATCTGAAGCTCTTGTCCGGTTTGGCGCTCCCGGACAAGGGAATCCGGTTTTCGCCTTACGGGTTTGTCGACACCCGGAATGATCTTGTGTTCAAGCCGGAGCAGCT
>NZ_JBNIEX010000029.1:0-279 GCF_051842325.1 Idiomarina sp. ST10R2A5
AGGGGACGCCCGGCAGGACGTAGATGTTCTCGACGACGCATCCCGGTGCGACCCCGACGCCGTTGTTGAGCGGACGGGCCCCGGCCGGCAGATCGGCCGTCCCGGCGGTGAGATCGGAGCACGCGTAATCGCGCTCGTCATCGAGCCACTCGAGGGCGGCCTCGGACGTTTCGAGCGGCTGTCCGACGGCCGCGGCGACGGCCGCCATCGTCCGGTCGTCGTGGGTCGGGCCGAGTCCGCCGGTCACGACCACGGCGTCGTACTCGGCGGCGTACTCGT
>NZ_JBNIEX010000030.1:0-276 GCF_051842325.1 Idiomarina sp. ST10R2A5
CGGTGACAAAAACTGTAGGGCATTGACCGCACCTTTTTGCATGAGGTGAGCCACTGCCACGCTGCCTGCATTGTAGCGTCTGTCGACGTGTCTATCAGTAACGGACTGCGAGTCTTCCTCGTGCATCGACCTGGCCTCGAAGTACGTTTCCATCCGGCATGCGGGCGCGGATCGAGTCGCCTTTGCCACCATTGTTCAATGCCTCGCCTTCGCGCGTCACCGAAAAGCCCTCGCCGCCGGCAATGAGCGTCACGGATTCGCCGCGATGGACGAGAT
>NZ_JBNIEX010000031.1:0-275 GCF_051842325.1 Idiomarina sp. ST10R2A5
CGGGAGCGCGCAAGCCCGCGTCGGCGAAAGGCAGGAGCCTGACGGGCCAGCCGAGGCGTGTGCGGCCGCCAGTCACGGCCGAAGGTCCGTCCGTACCGCTTCGGACCGGCCCGCCAACTTTCTTGACCGTATCCGCCACGCTCGCTAGGTCTTTTCCCAATGCTTGGCAGGGGCGCAACTCTGCCGGCCGTGCCGCATGGCCGGGGGAAACGAATGAACAACAATCATGGCACGTCGCCGAACGACGTCGCCGAGTTCGACTACATCATCGTCGG
>NZ_JBNIEX010000032.1:0-272 GCF_051842325.1 Idiomarina sp. ST10R2A5
CTCGAGGTCGCCGCGCTGTGCGCCTGCACGGCGATGATGCGGTTCTTCCACCCGCAGATGATCGCCCAATGCGCCACCAAGCCGGGCCCGACCATCGACCAGATGATCGATTTCGTCGTCGCCGGCCTGTCGCCGCGCGCCCGCGCCCATTGAGCGCCAGGGCTGACGTTTTCGTCAGTTGACTTCCTTGTCATTCCGGGGCGATGCGTAAGCATCGAACCCGGAATCTCGAGATTCCGGGTCTGGTGCTCGCGCACCATCCCGGAATGACG
>NZ_JBNIEX010000033.1:0-271 GCF_051842325.1 Idiomarina sp. ST10R2A5
GGCCGCCGACCACCTTCAGCAGCGGCACCGCGAGAAGCTGCGAGATGATGAGAGCGAAGACGATCCGCAGGAGCGCCGCGACCAGGGCCCCTGCATACACCCCGATCCGCCGCTGCCGCTCGGGCAGTCCGCGGCAGGCCAGGGCGATGACCACGGCGTTGTCCCCCGACAGGATGATGTCGATCCAGACGATCTGGAGGAGGGACAGCAGGAAGGAGGAACTCAGATAGGCATCCACGATCGCACGCTTTCGCTGCCCCAGCCCGTCACG
>NZ_JBNIEX010000034.1:0-271 GCF_051842325.1 Idiomarina sp. ST10R2A5
GCCGCACGGCCTCGCGCATGCCCTCGGTCGGGATGCCGTAGCCGGGTCCGCGATGGGCGCCGTCCACGCGCACGGCGTCGTCGGCGAGCGTCAGGCCGCCGTCGATCAGCGCGAGGGTGTCGCGGGCTCGGGCAAGCGTCGCCGCCCGCGCCTCGGCTTCAGGAGCGAGCACCGTGTAGGACTGCGCCAAGTGCGGGTCGCGTCCGGCGGCGGCAAGCCCGGCGGCGAGGCCGGCATGGGTGCCGGAACTGCCGTTCGGCACGACGATCCG
>NZ_JBNIEX010000035.1:0-267 GCF_051842325.1 Idiomarina sp. ST10R2A5
GCCAAGCGGCGATGGACGCCTGCAAAGCGGCGCTGGAAGCCGACGCGGAGGCGTCCAGCCGCGCTGCCGACAGCCTCGGCGAGCGGGTGCTAACGCTCTCGCGGTCGGGAACCGTCGAGGCGGCGATTTCGGAGGCAGAACCCAGCCGGGTCGTAGTCGCCGAGTCCCGCCCCGGACGGGAGGGAGTCGGGACAGCCGAGCGACTGGCTGAGGCCGGAATCGATGTGACACTGTGTGCCGACAGCGCCGCTGTGACGGCGGCGTCGG
>NZ_JBNIEX010000036.1:0-266 GCF_051842325.1 Idiomarina sp. ST10R2A5
CGTTGGCATATGTGGGCGCTGGGGTGTGTGGAGGAAGGCGAGCGCGGGTTGCGGTTGCTCTGGCACGACGTGACCGATACGACGCCGCCGCGCCGGCCGACACTCGCTGAGCTGGGGTTGCAGGAGAGTGTGAAGGATTCGGGCATCTACACGGCCGTGTTCTGCACACAGACCGCTGTGTTGGCGTTGTGGTTGCCTGAACCAGCGCCGTGGGTGAAGTGGCGCGACATTCCTGGCGCGAACCAGGTCATCCACGCTGACGATCG
>NZ_JBNIEX010000037.1:0-266 GCF_051842325.1 Idiomarina sp. ST10R2A5
GCTGGACGACGTCAACTACCTCTTCTACGAGTCCGAGGCCTCCGACACGCTGTACTCGCTTTTGCGCGCCCACGAGGAGCAGGGCGGGGCGAAGATCGGCGTCATCGTGATCTCCTCCGATCTCGACCTCGACATGATCGAGGCCCTGGACGGCCGCGTCCAGAGCGTCTTCCGCCCCGAGGAGGTGTACTTCCCGAAGTACGACGAGCCAGAGATCGTCGAAATCCTCCGCGAGCGCGTCGACCGGGGCTTTCACGACGGCGTCG
>NZ_JBNIEX010000038.1:0-265 GCF_051842325.1 Idiomarina sp. ST10R2A5
TCTGTAGCTCAGCTGGTTAGAGCGCACCCCTGATAAGGGTGAGGTCGGCAGTTCAAGTCTGCCCAGACCCACCATTTCTGCGCTGTGAACTGCGTTGCTGCGTCGTCGCATACTGGTGTATGCGTCCTCCTTGCGGCCTTGTCACAGCTTGAAATACCCTTATCGTGGGGTGTCGAAACGCCCATAACGGGGCCATAGCTCAGCTGGGAGAGCGCCTGCCTTGCACGCAGGAGGTCAGCGGTTCGATCCCGCTTGGCTCCACCAT
>NZ_JBNIEX010000039.1:0-264 GCF_051842325.1 Idiomarina sp. ST10R2A5
TTGAGGCCGAGCTCGCCGACCACGCCCATGACCGCGGCTGTGATCTTACCCGTGATCGTTGAGAGGAACCCGCCGCCCTCGGAGAAGGCGGCGCCTCCGCCGCCGCCCGAGCGCGTGATCGAGCCGACCTCGTCGGTCTCGAGTTGCAGATCGATGTGGATGCCGGTCACCGAGTCCGATGTCGGCGTCGAGGCGAGGTTCTGCTCGGTGTCGAGGTCGCCGTTCCGGATCGAGTCCGTTCGCGACGTCCAGGAGATATCCTCG
>NZ_JBNIEX010000040.1:0-264 GCF_051842325.1 Idiomarina sp. ST10R2A5
TGTCTGGCAGCACCAGGGAACATTCCCCTTCACTGTGGCACAGTCCCAGCGCAAAGAACTAGGCTCGCAGCCCATAGCTTATAGCATGCCGTCCGGTGACCGGCATCGGTCGAAGCCGCCGTGGTCCTCTCCAAACCAGAAATCGAAAACAACCCGAAGCAAAGTAGCGACGGCACCCTATCGGGGTAATGCCGGGTAAATCAGGTCCGCGAACACATGCGTTGGCTGAGTTAGCTGATCGTGTAACGAGGACTACTTGAGATA
>NZ_JBNIEX010000041.1:0-264 GCF_051842325.1 Idiomarina sp. ST10R2A5
GGCGCCCCATCGAACTCCGGACCGGGGTCCACTACGGGCAGGCGCTGCATTTCGGCGACGGCTCCCGGGAGGAACTCCCGGTCGAATCGAACGAGCGGCCCACCGAGGCCATCGTCCGCGATACGCTCGCCGAGGGGGGCTCGACGCTCGTGTTCGTCAACTCCCGGCGCAACGCCGAAAGCGCCGCGAGGCGGCTGGCGGAGACGACGCGGGCGGGGATCGACGACGAGGAGGAGCGCCGCCTCGCCGAGTTGGCCGAGGAAG
>NZ_JBNIEX010000042.1:0-264 GCF_051842325.1 Idiomarina sp. ST10R2A5
GCTTTTCGTCCTTGTGAAGCGTCTCGATCCGGTTTGCCGGTCCGATGACGGTCAGTTTGTTGGGGTCGTCACGGCCCATGAGACGTCCGAGCAGGCCGCTGTCGTTGCCCCCCTCGCCGGGATAGCTTTCGATTTCGATACCAGTAAACCCGTCGGGGTTGATCTCCGACATCGTCACCTCGATGAGTTTGGACTCCTCCTCCGGATCGAGCCCTTGTTCGAGGATGACGATGTTGCCGTCGTGGACGCCGTCGAGGATGAGTC
>NZ_JBNIEX010000043.1:0-264 GCF_051842325.1 Idiomarina sp. ST10R2A5
TCGAGTCCGGGTTCTTTCTCGACGACGCCTATCTCGGGATGATGTACATCGGCGTCCCGACCCTCGTTGCGGCGTTTCTCACCGCGCCGATCGACAGACGTCTCGGCGGGCAGTTCACCTACAACCGGTCGGCCCTGCTGGCGTTTCTCTGTGAGTTGATCGTCGTCGCCGTCCTCGTCGTCGCCGCGGCCCTCGCAGCGATCGGCGGGGTCGGCCAGCCGTTCGTCCTCGACGCGCTCTTGGTCGCGCTCGCCTCGATATTCG
>NZ_JBNIEX010000044.1:0-262 GCF_051842325.1 Idiomarina sp. ST10R2A5
TCTTAATTGCTTTAGTTCTAAAAATGAAAATTACAAAAAGATTTTTACTTTGTTGTTCTTTGCATGATGTTTGTTTTAATTAAAAACTAAAAAACTAAAAAGATTTCTGTTATTTCTTTTGCTTGTTTACCTTCTGTTAATTTTCCTTGTCCATTTAAAAACATAAAATAACAAAAAAAATTCGTTTGCTTGATGATAATGTCAAAAAGGAGTTGTAGATTCTGCACGTCGCTGTTCGCCGTTTAATTTTTCTAATTTTTTC
>NZ_JBNIEX010000045.1:0-261 GCF_051842325.1 Idiomarina sp. ST10R2A5
TTGGTGTAGGTATTCCAGTGTCCATCCAACACAATCTTGTATGGTTCTGGACTTGATGAAACCATACTGATTGTTATGGATGCATTTCATGATTTGTAACTGCAGTCTATTGGCAACCATTTTGGATAGGAATTTAAGCCCCATACCAGTAAGGGAGATAGGTCTGAAGTCACCAACTTGCTCAGGAGAACTCTTTTTGGGCACCAATGTAATGTAGGATGAGTTCATATTTTCTAGTTTTGCAATTCCTGCATGAAAGTA
>NZ_JBNIEX010000046.1:0-261 GCF_051842325.1 Idiomarina sp. ST10R2A5
GTAAAACGGCTGCACGGAGGTAAAGGGTAATGCGTCGAATTGGTGATGCACCGCTGGTTAGGCGGCTGCTAATAGGCGCCGCCCTGGTGCTCTCAGCACTCTTTTTACTGCTACCGCTGGTGGCCATTTTCGCCCAGGCCTTTTCCCAGGGCGTCATGGTCTTCTGGGCCAACGTTAGCAATACCTTTACCCTGCATGCGATTGGCTTAACGCTGATGATCGCGCTGTTAACCATTCCTGTGTGCTTGGTTTTTGGTGTTG
>NZ_JBNIEX010000047.1:0-259 GCF_051842325.1 Idiomarina sp. ST10R2A5
CGCGGGTGGTCAAGCTTTCGATGAAAGAGCTTTTAGAGCTTTTTGATCTGCGAGAAGCCTTGGAGAGCATGGCGGCGCGGCTGGCAGCTGAGCATATGTCACCGGAGGAGGTGCAGGGCTTGCGGGATGTGCTGGCGCTACACGAAGGTCAGGCGGATTGAAAGCGTGGCGAAGCCTACTACCAGCGCGAGGGCGATCTCGATTTTCACTACTGCATCGTGCAGGGCAGCCACAACAAAATGCTAATGAACCTGCTCTG
>NZ_JBNIEX010000048.1:0-258 GCF_051842325.1 Idiomarina sp. ST10R2A5
GGCGCGCTCGTGCTCGCCGGCACGGCGGCCGGCACCGCCGCCGGGCTCTACGTCGCCGCCTACGCCGTGCTGCGCTTCGGCCTGGAGGAGCTGCGCGGGGACCCGGGCCGGCGCTACTGGCGCGGGCTCTCCGAGGCGCAGTGGACGTCGCTGGCGCTCGTCGCGCTCGAGCTCGGCCTGGCCGCGGGCGGGGTGCTGCCGGCGCTCCAGGTGCCCTTGGGCGCCGCGGTGCTGCTGGCCGGTGGCGTGGTCTGGGTC
>NZ_JBNIEX010000049.1:0-258 GCF_051842325.1 Idiomarina sp. ST10R2A5
CTCGCCCGGTCGGTGGACCAGCTCGATCCGGGGTTTGTCCACGTCGAGGTGTACGTCGTCGAGGTCGAGCGCGCGGAGACCACCGAGGCGGACGCCCGTATGCCAGACGAGTGCCCAAATCGCATGATCGCGAGAGGCGTACTCGTACTTGGACAGATACTTCAGAATCTCAGGGACGCGCTCGGGTTGAATCGTCGAATCGCTCACCTGGTCGTCCTTGGTCAGCGACGGGAGGTCCACCCGCTCGTAGAAGTCGAG
>NZ_JBNIEX010000050.1:0-258 GCF_051842325.1 Idiomarina sp. ST10R2A5
GGGCGGCGGCGCTGGACCGGCTGTCGGTCGAGACGATAGAACTGCTCGAGACGGCGAGTCGGATCGTAGATGCGGGGCTCTACTATGATCGGGTCGAGTCGGTCGACCGCGTCGAGACCCAGGAACGGGTGTACGACTTGACGGTCCCGAAGACTCGGAATTACGTCGCCGGCGAGGTCCCAACCGTGATGCACAACACCACCTCGGCAACGGCGATCGCCCGCGAGATCTACGGCGACGACTGGCGCGGGAACTTCC
>NZ_JBNIEX010000051.1:0-257 GCF_051842325.1 Idiomarina sp. ST10R2A5
TACTTGAACGAGACGGATATTGTTGCCAATCTTGTGGTCTGTCTCAAGAAGACCACATAGAAAAAACCGGACAAGGGTTGCACATTCATCATATCATCCCGGCCTCAGAATTTGATGATGCTAAAAGTCGAAACGACGAATCAAACCTCGTCGCCATGTGTTCATCATGCCACTCGAACTGGGAAGGAATTCCTTTGAGACCACATCTTTCCTCCTCAAATTAGATATTGTATTCTTCTCAGCACCACTTTGGTAGG
>NZ_JBNIEX010000052.1:0-257 GCF_051842325.1 Idiomarina sp. ST10R2A5
TTCAGCATGTGTCCACGGTGGCGTTCGAGGGCATCACGGCCCGCGTGGTGGACGTGCAGGTCCAGGTCGCGCCGGGATTGCCCAATTTCATGATCGTCGGACTCGCGGACAAGGCCGTGTCCGAGGCGCGCGAGCGGGTGCGCGCGGCGCTGATCGCCTCGGGCCTTGCGCTGCCGGCGCGGCGCATCACGATCAATCTCGCGCCTGCCGATCTGCCGAAGGAAGGCAGCCACTATGACCTGCCTATCGCCCTCGGC
>NZ_JBNIEX010000053.1:0-256 GCF_051842325.1 Idiomarina sp. ST10R2A5
CCTGATAATGCGAACAGTCCAAAGAGCCTCTTCGGCATCGACTCATTCAAACCCATACAGGTATCAAATCTTGACCTTGACCAACTGAAAGATCGACGTAACGATTTCACGCGTGACGAATGGATGGACCTTCTCCTTCAGACCGTCGGCTACGACCCCTCTTCATTTAGCGACCGCGAGAAATTCCTCTTCTTAGCTCGGTGTATCCCGCTCGTCGAGTCAAATTACAACTACGTCGAATTGGGACCACGTGGAA
>NZ_JBNIEX010000054.1:0-256 GCF_051842325.1 Idiomarina sp. ST10R2A5
CCGGCACGGCCTCGACCCTGCTCTCGATCGAGTGCCCGGGCATGAACGAGCCGTTGTTCAAGACCCTGAAGGGTATGACGGACTGGGACGCCTGGCTCGACGAGCACCGGCACGACGCCGACCGGCTCGAGTTCCTGCGCACCAACCTCAAGGGTGAGCAGATCGACGCCGCCAAGGCCTACGGCTACTGGCGAACCACCGCGGGGAAGGAGGCGAACTTCAACTACTGGTACTCGGGCTGGCTGGCGACGATCGG
>NZ_JBNIEX010000055.1:0-254 GCF_051842325.1 Idiomarina sp. ST10R2A5
GCTCGCGTCACTGATGGCCTATGGTGTCAGCACCATAGTCTGCATTGGTATCAGCCTGATGAGTGCAAGCAAGTTTGACTTCGCGCAGATCGATCAGAAAGTGATCAACTATGACCCGACCAAGCCTGCGACTCAGGGCTAAGCTCTATAACTCGCTGAAAGCACGCAACCTGCTGGTGTGCCATCGCGCACCAGCTAAACAATAGGAGAGCACATGCAAACCTTTATATTGGGATCATATGTACTGATCTGGC
>NZ_JBNIEX010000056.1:0-252 GCF_051842325.1 Idiomarina sp. ST10R2A5
CGATCGACCGTGACCGGGTGTCGACCGAGCGCGTCGGCGATGCCGGAGACGGACTGTCGGTCCCCCGCGGCGAGCACTTCCAGAACGTCCCGTTCGAGGCCGTGCTCCATGTCTGTCTCGTTCGTTTCTGACCGGCCACCGGTATCAGACTTGCGCTCACGGGCCCGGCACGGCGGGGGCGAACACCCGCAGACAAATTGTCGCCTGGGAAGCCACAATTTTTAAGTCGCGAGAAAAACAATAGATAAGTCG
>NZ_JBNIEX010000057.1:0-252 GCF_051842325.1 Idiomarina sp. ST10R2A5
CCCCGTCGCCTCGCGGAGCCCGAGCTCCGCGACCAGATCCTGGGCGGCCCGCGGCGTGATCCGCAACTCCTTGGCGATCATGCCGGCCGAGACGATCGGCCGGGTCAGCACGTAGTCGAGGAGCGCCGGCAGCCGGGAGGTGGAGCGGCGGCCGTCGAGCTTGCGGGCCAGCAGGGTGCGGGCGGTCAGCCAGCGATCGTGATCCTTCAGGCCGGCTGCGCCTGCGGCCGTGATTGCCTCGAGCTGGATGGC
>NZ_JBNIEX010000058.1:0-251 GCF_051842325.1 Idiomarina sp. ST10R2A5
CTCGGTATACTCGAGTGCCGCTTCGGGGACAAACCGCCCGTTGTCGACGATGAATACCAGATCCCCACGCTCCATGTTGGGCTCCATACTCCCGGACTCGACGGCCACCATCAGCGGCCAAACGCCGCTGATGGTGAACAGGAGCACCCCGATCGCGACGACGATCAAGACACTCGTCAGGACGTCGCGGAGGTAGACCAACGACCCCGTCTCGCCGGTCCAGAACCATCGGAGCCAGCCGACAACCCCCG
>NZ_JBNIEX010000059.1:0-251 GCF_051842325.1 Idiomarina sp. ST10R2A5
TTCCCTTTGTAATACAATACCTGGTTTGTCCGAGATCCGATCTTCGGTATCCAATACCTTTGTTCGATCTCGTTACCAACAAACACGTTTACTCGTTCCCGTGATATTACATCCCCGTGACCTAGTCACACGTTTGCAAACTTTATAGATGTAATCATCACCGAGTGGGCCCAGGGTATCTATCCGTCACTCGGATACACAAATCCCGGTCTTGATGCATACGCCTCAACATACTTCATTGGAATACCTGA
>NZ_JBNIEX010000060.1:0-250 GCF_051842325.1 Idiomarina sp. ST10R2A5
GTGATGACGACGCGTCCAGCAGAGTGACGACACGCGGGGCGTCCGAGTGACAATGCGCGGGGCGGCCGAGTGACGATGGAGCGTTTAACAGAGTGACGGTGCACGGGGTAGCCGAGTGACGATGGCGTGTCTCACCAAGTGGTGATGCGCGGAGCTATTGGGTGATGACGACACATCCAGCAGAGTGACGGCGCACGGCGCGGCCAAGTGATGAAGACACGCTGGGCGGCCCAATGTCGATGGAGCGTTC
>NZ_JBNIEX010000061.1:0-250 GCF_051842325.1 Idiomarina sp. ST10R2A5
TCATGACGACAGAATCGTCATGATTGCCCAGCCCTATCAGCTTTATATCGAACGCAGGGACGTCTCGATGAACATGGCTCGTTATTATGCCATGGATATCTCGGAGACCCTGTTTGGAGAGACCCGGCTGACGCGCCGCTGGGGACGCATCGGCGCGCGCGGCCAGTCGAAGGCGCATATCTTCCAGCGTGAAGAGGAGGCGGTGCTGCTGTTTCTCGATCTCGTTCGCCAGAAGCGGACACGCGGCTAT
>NZ_JBNIEX010000062.1:0-249 GCF_051842325.1 Idiomarina sp. ST10R2A5
CTACGAGACGGTCGACATCACGATGGATACCTCGGGCCATGTCGAGCTGCGCATCGGCGCCTCGCCGCACGGCCAGGGGTTGGTGACCAGTTTGGCGCAGCTGGTGGCCGACGAACTGGGCATCGGCCCCAACCGGGTTCGTGTCGTGCACAGCGATACGGACCGTACGCCGTTCGGCTGGGGTACCTTCGCAAGCCGGTCCATGGTGATATCGGGCGGCGCGTCACTGAAGGCGTCCGGGTTGCTTCG
>NZ_JBNIEX010000063.1:0-249 GCF_051842325.1 Idiomarina sp. ST10R2A5
TCTATGCCCGTTCGCCTGCGCTCACGTTCGAACGCCGTGGCGATCGCTGGGTGGTGAAGACCGACAAGGGCGAGATCTCCGGCCGCGCGCTTGTCGTCGCGACCAACGCCTATAGCGGCGAGTTCGCGAAATCGCTGGTGCCGGAGATCGCGACCGAAGTGATGCCGGTGCTGTCCTGGCAGATGGCGACGCAGCCATTGTCGGACAATGTCCGCAAGACCATCATTCCCGGCCGGCAGGCGATGTCGG
>NZ_JBNIEX010000064.1:0-249 GCF_051842325.1 Idiomarina sp. ST10R2A5
GTGCAGCCTACTATTCTGAAGCCCATTCTGTGGATGAAGATAGTAGGCTGCACGAACAGTATCTAGTAATTCTTCGTCCACCCCTCCTCCAAAGCAATTGTTTAAAAATATCCAAGGATCGCCAATGTCTGGTTCAACTGATTGGATATCTTCAACCTCATATGCCCCACCAGACACAGTAGTCAAATGTTGCTGGGAGGGTTCGTACGGATAATGAGTATTCATAAAGTTTGCGAACGTAAAGAAAGG
>NZ_JBNIEX010000065.1:0-249 GCF_051842325.1 Idiomarina sp. ST10R2A5
CGAGAATCACCCCCGAGTCCGACCCGATCGACTCGCCGAGGGCCGCCTGTGCCGCCTTATCCGAGACGACCACCTCCTCGTTGCCGTTCGCGCCGTACTTCACCCGCACCTGATTAATCTGCGAGCGATTGTCGTCTTCCCACTCGGTCGAGAGATACCGCCCCGGGCCGAAGTCGGCCGGTCCCTCGCCCGCGGAGAACTCCCGGAGGAAGAACTCGCGGTCGTTCGTCGCGCCGAACTGCTCGTTCG
>NZ_JBNIEX010000066.1:0-248 GCF_051842325.1 Idiomarina sp. ST10R2A5
TCGTATCAAAAATCATGGACTAATGCTGTCCTGTTGATTTTAAGAGCCCGGCTTTGGCCGGGCTTTTTTATGCCTGTAAAAGCCGACATGCGCGTCGGCTGGGCTTGCGTCAAAAACCATAATAGGTATAATACCGCGTCCAATCCTGCACCAATTGTAGGGTAGGCAAATTTAGGGGCGTAGTTCCAATTGGTAGAACAGCGGTCTCCAAAACCGACGGTTGGGGGTTCGAATCCCTCCGCCCCTGC
>NZ_JBNIEX010000067.1:0-246 GCF_051842325.1 Idiomarina sp. ST10R2A5
GAGGGAGCGTCCTCGGCGGCGGCCGGAGCGGCCGCGCGGGGCTCGCGCGACTGCGGCGGGTCGACCTTGAGGCCCCTCGCCTCGGCGCGGGCGGAGAAGAACTCCGCGATGTCCGGGCGGAGGTTCGCGGTCGGGATCTCGGCCAGCGCGTAGAGCGGGGCCTGCCGCTGCATCGGCAGCGTCAGGGTCGAGAAGAAGGAACCCTCCTGGTTCTCGGCCTTGGGCTCCGCATAGCGGATGTGGGCG
>NZ_JBNIEX010000068.1:0-245 GCF_051842325.1 Idiomarina sp. ST10R2A5
TGATCCAAACAGTCGCTGGGCGACAGGTCGTGGGTACGGCTGGCAAAGTCAACGGAGAGGGTAAAGGGTTCAGAGAGGGCTTCACGATGGGTAAAACGCACCACGGCGGTATCATCAACCCCGGGAAGGGTCAGGGTAAATTGTAGGCCCGTGCTATCTGCCATTTTTCCTCTCCTTGGATTGTCATCTGATAATAATAGGAAATTAGGATAGCGATGCTAATGCGAATAGCAACCCTTAATAGG
>NZ_JBNIEX010000069.1:0-242 GCF_051842325.1 Idiomarina sp. ST10R2A5
CGCCGCTAGGGTGTCAAACCGCCGCCGCGCGCGGTCCGCGATACGATCGGCCAGCCGCCTGCGCCGCTTCGTGGCGGCGCTGACCAGCGGCCAGTGCCGCGGGCAGATCCACTCGTTGAAGTCGCCGCGCGCGATCGTGCGCCGGCAGAACGGGACGCAGCAGGGGACGCGGTCAGTCATGATCGCGTCCCCTCCGTGGTGATGACGGCTGCCAGCGGCTGCCGTCGGCGATCGGCGCGTCG
>NZ_JBNIEX010000070.1:0-242 GCF_051842325.1 Idiomarina sp. ST10R2A5
TCAACATATTCGCACCGAGGATGGCGAAGGCAAAGTACACGCCGAACGTGAGCCCGGGCCCGAACGTCGGATCCAGCAATGGCGCGTCCGCAGCGATCGCTGCAGCGTGTATTTCGGCGGTTCCACCCAACGCAAGCACGGCGCCACCGAAACCGAGGGCGAGCAGCGGGAGCAGGACGAGCGTCTGGACGGTATCGGTGACGATGCTCGCCACGAGTCCCCCATACGCCGTGTAGATCAAG
>NZ_JBNIEX010000071.1:0-241 GCF_051842325.1 Idiomarina sp. ST10R2A5
TGGCGGTGCAGGTAGTCCAGTTTGGTCCGGAAAGGCAGCGTGCCGCTGGTCCCGTAGACGACCATGTCGCCCTTGATGGCCAGGGTGACGGGATCGACAAACAGCGCACGGGATTCGGAGTCGCCCATGCCGGGCTGCGTGAACATGACGCGCAGGTCGAGGCGGCACGGGCGCGCATCGGCCCGGGTCCGCGCCTGTTTGCCGTCCGGCCTGCACCCGGACCGGGCGAGACCACGCGCGT
>NZ_JBNIEX010000072.1:0-241 GCF_051842325.1 Idiomarina sp. ST10R2A5
CTCGACAGCGCCAACAGCGTGACGAGCTTGGTCTGCTGCTCTTCCAGCATGCGGATCTGGCGCTGGAGGGTGTTGAGCTGTTCGCGCGCGGCCTGCCGCTCGTTGGCCAGCGCGGCGGCTTCCTGGCGGGCCTGCTCCTGGCGGGCCGCCACCTGCTGCTCCTGCTGGCGCTGCATGGTCAGGTCGTTCTGCAGCGCGTTCAGGCGCGTCTCGTTGGCACTGATCAGCTTTTCGGTCACCG
>NZ_JBNIEX010000073.1:0-240 GCF_051842325.1 Idiomarina sp. ST10R2A5
GTTTAGTTCTATCTAAAAAGGCCTCTGGGCCTCACAAGACCACGGTACCAGTAATCCTTTTAGATGTCAAGGTTTTTGACGCTTTTTGCGTATGTCTGAATAAATTTTTTGCGAGGCAGAACTTCGTCGCCCATTAAGACATCAAAGATGCGGTCTGCCTCTTTTGCATTGTCAATGGTAACCTGTAAAAGAATACGGTTTGTAGGATTCATGGTGGTTTCCCAAAGCTCTTCCGGGTTC
>NZ_JBNIEX010000074.1:0-240 GCF_051842325.1 Idiomarina sp. ST10R2A5
GCGGCCGTCCCCTCGGGGATCGGCTCGACGTACTCGCTGTAGCCGTCGGATTCGGCGGCCAGCCGGAACACCTCGTCGTCCATCAACTCGACGGCGCTGACGTCGAACTCCAGGGCCTCCGGGACGGCCTCCATCGCGTCGACGAGCGACTCGAAGCAGTACAGCACCAGCGCGGTCTCCTCGGGCATCGTCACGAGGCCGACCGTGGCCTCGACGATGACGCCGAGGGTCCCCTCGCTG
>NZ_JBNIEX010000075.1:0-240 GCF_051842325.1 Idiomarina sp. ST10R2A5
GCAAGATGATGGAGATAGCAACCCGCTATGCCAATGGAGAAGAAGAAGATTGCCTCCGTAGCGGCAAAGGCAAAGCAGTCGACGGAGATGCCAACCGAAAGCAAAAGCAGAAGGTAGAACACACTCGTCCGGTGGAAGCAGCCGCTCTGGGAGCAGGAAAGTTCAAGGGAAAGGGCAAGAGCCAATTCCCCCCCAAATAAATTCAAGAAGCAGTCGGGACCAGATGTCCTCGATCAGCCG
>NZ_JBNIEX010000076.1:0-240 GCF_051842325.1 Idiomarina sp. ST10R2A5
CTCCAGCGTGCGGTGTTCAACTGCAGATCATAAAAGGTCCGATCGTCGATGTTGATGTCGTAATAGGACCGGTATCGACCGGCTTCGTTGACCTCGCGGACGCCCATCTCGGCGGCCGTCTCCTCCCTGTTAGAGATACGTCCCTTGCGTACCTCGTCGGGCGCGTCGAGCCAGACCCGGAGATCAGCGCGGTTCCCGGCGAGCCATCCCGACAGCCGCGATTCGAGAACGAACGGTTTG
>NZ_JBNIEX010000077.1:0-240 GCF_051842325.1 Idiomarina sp. ST10R2A5
GACGGCCACGAGGAGTACGACTACCGCGGCCTCAGGGACGCCGTCGACGCCCTCGAGGAACTGGGCGGGGACGCCTTCGGTCTGGCGTTCGAAACCGGGGAACCGACCGGCGAGGTGGCTATCGCGGAAGATCTCGTGGAACTCGTCTTAGAGGTTCGCGAGCGCGAACGCGACGCGGGCAACTACGAGCGCGCCGACGAACTCCGCGACGAACTCGAAGCGCTCGGGGTCGAGGTACAG
>NZ_JBNIEX010000078.1:0-238 GCF_051842325.1 Idiomarina sp. ST10R2A5
TAGGTCCATTCGGCCGACGGGACCGATTGTGCCAGGGCTGGCGCCGCGAGCAGCCCAACCAAGAGAAACCCGATGTAGCGCATGGCCAATTTCGTCGCTCAATCCAATCGATGGACGGACAGCTCCGCTCGGGCAAACCATCCATCAGCAATGACGAGCGGAAGTATGATCAGTATCTTCGACAAGAATAAGTCCCTGCGAGGTTCTGCATGGACCGCTTGGCGAACTCTTCACGCTG
>NZ_JBNIEX010000079.1:0-238 GCF_051842325.1 Idiomarina sp. ST10R2A5
GTCGCGAACTCCCAGCTGCCGGTAACCCGTGCGTTAGATGACGCGTCTTTCACAATTCACCCTGCGTAATTTCCTGATCCTGGTGCACGACGCGCTCGCGACGACGTTTGCGTTGCTGGCGAGCTTTTATCTGCGGTTCGAGGGCAGCCTCCTCACCGACCGACTGCCGCATTTGCTGCGCATCCTGCCCTGGTTCGTGCTGTTCAGCATCGTGGTGAGCTATTTCTCCAATCTGACC
>NZ_JBNIEX010000080.1:0-238 GCF_051842325.1 Idiomarina sp. ST10R2A5
AAGGAGAAAAGGGAGAGAGAGAGGAGAAAGAGGAAAGGAAAAAGAAGGGAGAAGAGGAAAAAGGAGGGAAGAGGAAAAGGAAAGGGGAAGAAAGGAAGGAAAGGAGGAAGAAGAAGGGAAGAGGAGAAGAGGGGGAAAAAAAAAGGAAAGAAAGGAAAGAAGAAAAGAGAAAAAGGAAGAAGAAAGAAAAAAAGGAAGGGAAGAGGGGGAGGGAAAGGAAGGAAAAACAAGGAGGGTC
>NZ_JBNIEX010000081.1:0-238 GCF_051842325.1 Idiomarina sp. ST10R2A5
CGCCATCACATCAACGAGCTCCGGGATGCGGGCCTCGTCGACGTCGTTCGCTTCGAGGAGGGGCGTGGTGGGACGACGAAGTACTACCACGCGAACACGATCGTCCTCTCGTACTCACTACCAGATTCGGCCGACGCCGCCGTCGAGGAGATGATCGACGCTGCCCAGCCCCAGATCACGGACGCGCTCACTACGCTCACCGACGAGTACGACGACGCTATTGAGGAGATCGTCGAGG
>NZ_JBNIEX010000082.1:0-237 GCF_051842325.1 Idiomarina sp. ST10R2A5
GGCCGCGAGGTTGGGCATGATCCGAACCACGGACGCCGCCGTCCGCTCGGCGACGAACTCCCGGGGGAGTCCCGCGGCCAGCGTCACGAGCTGCTGATCCGCATCGAGGTCGAGGTCTCCGAGCACCGGCTCGGCGATGTCGGGCTTCACCGCGAGGACGACGATCTCGGCGTCTTCTGTACCGCTGTCGGTGTCTTCCGTCGTCTCGTCGGCCGCGTGCGAGCGTCGCGGACGCGG
>NZ_JBNIEX010000083.1:0-237 GCF_051842325.1 Idiomarina sp. ST10R2A5
CGTTCCCCGTCGCGGAACACCCCGTCCGCCGGTCTCACAACTTGCTGCGTTGGCAGGTCTCCCGGCTTGCGGAGTAGGATCTTCCTTTGATGCCTGCCTTCCCGATCCCTTACGAAATCAGTGGCTTGGGCATCTCTCCGGTCACGGTCGCGGGGGCGGCTGCGTTTCGGGTCAACCTTGCGGTCTCGGCCCTATCGCATTCCCTCTTCGCCTGTCGTAGGACAGGAACCAACGCGG
>NZ_JBNIEX010000084.1:0-237 GCF_051842325.1 Idiomarina sp. ST10R2A5
TAGCCGAGCGCATCGTGCCTCATCTCAACAGCCCCTACCTCGGCGCCAACGTCTACGAAAAGGGCACCACGAAAGTGGCGGCTCCCCTCAAAGCGTCGACGATCATCGTCAAGGATTGGGTGCGCATCGGTGTCGTCGGCGCTGTCACCCAAGACCTGCCCTCCTTGGTCTCCCCTGCCGGCATTTCCAACCTCACCATTGGTGATCCGGTTAAGGCTGTGAATGCCGAGGCCAAGC
>NZ_JBNIEX010000085.1:0-237 GCF_051842325.1 Idiomarina sp. ST10R2A5
CGCCGCGGCGCACAGTCTCGACGGATGTAGCATGGGTGTCTCGTCCTCGTACCGGCCGACCCGGGCCGCAGACTCGGCAGGCTCAGGCGCGGACAAAGCCCGGCCAGGAGCTTGGGCGAGAGCGCGGCCAGGGGTCGGCAACGTTAAGATCTCCTGCATCCGTCTAAGGCAGGGTTTGGGCGAAAACCAGACGGTGGCTGCGCCTGTTCGATCGGTTGCGGTGGACTGGCATCGAGG
>NZ_JBNIEX010000086.1:0-236 GCF_051842325.1 Idiomarina sp. ST10R2A5
GATCAAGGTCGGCATCGGCCCGGGCTCGATTTGCACGACCCGCATCGTCGCGGGTGTCGGCGTCCCGCAGCTCACGGCGCTGATGGAGGCGGTCGAGGCGGCGCAAGGCGCCGACGTGCCGGTGATCGCCGACGGCGGCATCAAGTTCTCGGGCGCTCTCGCCAAGGCGATCGCCGCGGGCGCCTCCGTGGCGATGCTCGGCTCGTTGCTCGCGGGCACCGACGAAGCGCCGGGCG
>NZ_JBNIEX010000087.1:0-236 GCF_051842325.1 Idiomarina sp. ST10R2A5
CCCAACATATGGTTTAAATCATCAATAGTGGATATCAAGTGGGTTGTGGGTGGGAAAAATTTCTTTGTGATCGGGCTCGGGGCCGGGACATCCGAAATTTCCATAGTTTGGATCCGGGCCAGCGTCTCGTTTGACAGCGAGGGATTGGCCGGACTTGTCCTTGGAGCTTTGGCGGAGTTGATCTTCGATGCGTTGGCGCACGGAATGTGCTTGGACAAGGTTAACCCCTGGTTCCT
>NZ_JBNIEX010000088.1:0-234 GCF_051842325.1 Idiomarina sp. ST10R2A5
GACGCGTCACGGTCGAGGCCGCTTCGATCCGGCCTCTCGCCCGCGGGGGCGGTTCCGGGTCGCACCGATCCATCGCCCTCGGACGGCTCAGCGTCGAGGCCGGCCCGTTCGAGCAGGTCGACGACCTCGGTTCCGGGGACGTCGATCCCGAGCGTCCGCTCGATTCGGTCGTGAGTGACGCGTTTCGTGTCCGTCGAGAGGTCCGGCCGGAGCAACTCGCGGTCGTCGTAGCGG
>NZ_JBNIEX010000089.1:0-234 GCF_051842325.1 Idiomarina sp. ST10R2A5
TTCAACAACACGCTGCGCAAGGCCGGCCTCTATCTCGGCGCCGACTGGAACGAGCCGCATGCCGGCACCTGCGCGGTCGGCACCTGCATCGCGACCGAGGAAGCCTTGACGGTACATCAGTCCGATCATTTTGATGCGACCCATATTCCGCTGACCTGCACGGCGGCGCCGGTGTTCGATCCCAGCGGCGCGCTCGCGGCGGTGCTGGACATCTCCGCACTGCGCTCGCCGGAG
>NZ_JBNIEX010000090.1:0-233 GCF_051842325.1 Idiomarina sp. ST10R2A5
TCGGGTTCGGCGTCGGACCCCCGCCCACCCTCAGTCGTGAGTTCGGTCGCCGGCGGGACGACCACGAAGTTCGCCAGCTCAGCCGGCCCGAGGACGAGATCGGGGCGGGTCTTCCGCCAGTCGCTTTTGGTCGTCAGGCCGGCGTTGAAGACGCGGTCGGCGTGCTTCGTAGCCCGCCGCCCCTTTCGGAGCCCGCGGCGGACGCGCTTCGGTTGGAGCTGATAGTGGGCCCC
>NZ_JBNIEX010000091.1:0-233 GCF_051842325.1 Idiomarina sp. ST10R2A5
ACGTTGGACCGTATTGGTTGTGTCGCCCCCTGCGTATATGAATTCGCCGTCGGAGTGGATGGATTGGATGTTGCCGCCGTATGACGGGGATGAACTCGCGACCGATGTGGGATACTGGAGGTCGGATTTGTTGAAACGTTGGACCGTATTGGTTGTGTCGCCCCCTGCGTATATGAATTCGCCGTCGGAGATGATGGATCGGATGATGCCGCCGTATGACGGGGATGAACTCG
>NZ_JBNIEX010000092.1:0-232 GCF_051842325.1 Idiomarina sp. ST10R2A5
GGGCGTCGCCGACGGCATCGGCGTGCCCGGGCCGGGCGGCGCGTCGTCGATCAAGTGGCTGGAGGCGAAAGGCAATGTCATGGTGATCCAGAAGGATCAGGTGGTCACCGGCGAGACTGCGATCTTCGACACCAGGACAAATCTGATCACCATGCGCGGCGGGGTCGTGCTGACCCAGTGCCAGAACGTGGTGCGTGGTGACCGCCTGCTGGTTGACATGACGACGGGCGTC
>NZ_JBNIEX010000093.1:0-232 GCF_051842325.1 Idiomarina sp. ST10R2A5
TCG
The DNA here is from genome assembly GCF_051842325.1 of Idiomarina sp. ST10R2A5. Lineage (NCBI taxonomy): Bacteria > Pseudomonadati > Pseudomonadota > Gammaproteobacteria > Alteromonadales > Idiomarinaceae > Idiomarina > Idiomarina sp. ST10R2A5. The sequence continues at coordinate 4 of NZ_JBNIEX010000093.1, forward strand.
GCGAACTCGTCGTCTCCGGTCCCATGGTCACGCCCGGCTATCTCGACAGCGGCGTGACGGACGATCGGTTTATAAACGGCGGGCTGCGGACGGGGGACCGCGGCTACCGGGACGAAAACGGGCGGGTCTACGTGGTCGGCCGCGTCGACGAAACCATCGTGACGGGTGGCGAGAACGTCGACCCGACCGAGGTGGTGTCGGCGCTCCGGGAGCATCCCGGCGTCGCGGC
>NZ_JBNIEX010000094.1:0-232 GCF_051842325.1 Idiomarina sp. ST10R2A5
CACCGTTCCCGACCACGGCGCGACGAGCGATCCCATCCCCGAGCCGGTAGCTGCCGTGCGGAGTCAAGACGTGAGGGAGGCCTGTTCAGCCCGGCTCCCGCCCGTCGGCTTCGGCTGTTCGCGCTACCGCGACGGGGAGTACGTCGAGCGAGCCGAGTCGCTCGCGACGGCGCTTGACGCTGGCTACCGCCTGTTCGACAGCGCCGAGCTGTACGGCAACGAACACCGGATC
>NZ_JBNIEX010000095.1:0-232 GCF_051842325.1 Idiomarina sp. ST10R2A5
CCCTCGCCCCCCGACCCACGACGCCACTGACCTTCGACCCCCGACACCCTACCCCTGTCCCCCAACCCCGACCCCGACACCTCTTCGGCCACTTGTTGACCGAAAAGACCCCCACTCCTGATGCGAGTGACCCTCGACCCCCGACGACACTAACCCCCGACCACCGACAAAACTAACCCCCGACCCCTGACGCCACCGACACCCGACACCACCGACCATCGACGCGACCGAC
>NZ_JBNIEX010000096.1:0-231 GCF_051842325.1 Idiomarina sp. ST10R2A5
TCGGCGTCGATGCCGAACTGTTCGCAGACGTGGTCGCTGATCTCTTCGCCCATCATCCGGTAGGTCGTGAGCTTTCCGCCGACGATGCTCGTCATCCCCTCGAGGCCGTCGCGCTCGGCGTGATCGAGCAGGAAGTAATCTCGGGTGATGTCGGTCGGATCGTCGCTGCCGACGTTCGGTGGCTCGTACAGCGGGCGGACGCCCCAAAACGAGCGGATGGTCCGCGCTTCC
>NZ_JBNIEX010000097.1:0-230 GCF_051842325.1 Idiomarina sp. ST10R2A5
CCATATGATCATCTTCACGCCCTATTACTTCCTCAGCTCCCGCAGGAATGCCTGGAGCGTGCCTAAGAACTGGGCAAGGTCCAACCATTGGTTGCAGAAGGTTCTGGCCGGCACGGATAACGTGATCGAGGGTATCGAGAACATACCCGATGGGCCCTACATCTGCGCGCCCAAACATCAATCCTTCTGGGATGCCTATGCCTTCCTGCCGCAGATCGCCGATCCCGTCT
>NZ_JBNIEX010000098.1:0-229 GCF_051842325.1 Idiomarina sp. ST10R2A5
TGTATCGTGTGTATGGGTATGTCATCTACCGGTGCTGGCGACGTCTCCGAGGTCGCCGTGTCGCTTGACGCCCTCGAACCGCTGGTCACTGCCCCCGAGACCGACGCGACGTTTCCTGTTGAGACACCCTTTACCGGCGACGACATCGGCCGGCTACCGGCCTGTGTGTCGGCCGATGTCGAAGCCGCTTTCGACCGGGCAGCCGAGGCCCAGCCCGACTGGCGCGACC
>NZ_JBNIEX010000099.1:0-229 GCF_051842325.1 Idiomarina sp. ST10R2A5
TTTATTCCCCGCCTCAACCGCGGCGTCGACATCGTCCGTCAGCTCCTCGGGGAATAAAGAGCGTGCCCTTCGTATGATCGTCAAGAAACGCCGTCAGTTACGTCGGCGTGATTCTTCTGAAAATCCCGATTGACCTTCATCCATGGTCGAATCCGTGGATTTCCACAAAACGGGCAGCGTAATGTGTCTCCCAGAGTTACGATCTCGACCACCGAGATGGCATTTCGGA
>NZ_JBNIEX010000100.1:0-229 GCF_051842325.1 Idiomarina sp. ST10R2A5
TGACGCGTTACTGCCAACCAAGCCCCCAACCAGCCTAATAGTGTACTGCAAGATAGCAGAATTGTAGAGCCTGTCACATCAAGTTGCGGTAAGGAAAAGCTAGCCCCGTAGCTCGCGGCTAAGGCCGCCACCGGCAGTGAAAGCCAATGATTGCCCACGCCTAACAAACATAGCGCCAGCAACCCGCCGCCTAGCCCATACCATGCGCCACTGTAAAGAAAGGGACGGC
>NZ_JBNIEX010000101.1:0-229 GCF_051842325.1 Idiomarina sp. ST10R2A5
TGAAGTGCGTCGTCTCCCTCGATCTCGATGAGTCCTGTCGCGGTGCCGTTATCGTATTGTGTAGAAACCACCCGAAACGTGGTATCTGAGTACTCAGCGGAGGCTTTTGCGATCCAAATCGACCCAGGGACCGTGATCGATATCTTAGTGAGAGGCATCGTTTTATCATTAAAGCATCAGTTAACATAGCAAGTATTGCGAACATGTTAGATTGATACGAAAGCGTTCG
>NZ_JBNIEX010000102.1:0-229 GCF_051842325.1 Idiomarina sp. ST10R2A5
TCCTCCAGGATTGCTCCACAACATGCCAGGTGCACGTTCCTACGGTATCCACATAAACAAACGCACTGCGCCTCTTGAATTGAAGCTGCTTAAGCGAGAGCACAGCAAACCGCACTTATTCACCACAGTCTTCAGCCAGAGCAGCATACAGGTCACTCTTAGCCCCTGTCCAGATCATGCTTTTGTAGAGCGTTCCATTCCTCTGCCAGAGCGGTTCCGGCTGGGAGGG
>NZ_JBNIEX010000103.1:0-201 GCF_051842325.1 Idiomarina sp. ST10R2A5
TGCCTTTGCTCATAAACACCTCTAGTTTAAGTTACATTGTAACTGTTAAAAGTGTCTAGCAAAGTCTGGGAAGTCCATCATGTCGTATCCCTTTTCAGTGAATTCAACATAAAAATATAACAATAAGCGTTTATTTCCAGTTTCAACTGTAAATATTTGTAACATGTGTTAACGGTGTGCTTAGGGTTTTCCTGGTGTGTT